>JBOIFZ010000241.1:0-1991 GCA_050741735.1 Burkholderiales bacterium | reverse complement strand
GGACTGAGGACTGAGGACTGAGTGAATGCCCAATGCCCAGTGCCCAGTGCCCAGATAGAGTCTATGTCACTTTACTTCATCCTTCATCCTTCATCCTTCATCCTTCATCCTTCATCCTTCATCCTTCATCCTTCATCCTTGCCCTTTCATTTCCGGCAACGTGAAGAACGGGGCAGGCTGGAGAATCTTGTTCTCCATGCTATCCAGAAGCGGAGTCGCCTTGGCGAGGTAGGGGGCGAATCCCGGGTCCTGTGCCAAACGGCCGCGCCGCTCCTCCCGATCTGCCAGGTTCTTGTAAGCCCACATGTGCACGATCTGCGACAACGGGCCGATGTCGTTGCTCACGTACCAGCCGACACAGTGGCCGAGATACTTGAGCTGCAGCGGCAACATTTCCTTTTCATAGAGCTTCACAAATTCGTTCAGCTTGCCCGGCTTTATTGCGTAAGTGCGGTGATCGACGATCATGGTCTTCCTTCGGAAAGGTGAGGGGTGAGGGGTGAGGCGTGAGGGGGAAAATTATAAATCTTCGAACATTCAAATGTCTGCTATTACTCGGCCCTCTAACCTCGGCCCTATACTCCTTGTTATACTTGCGCAAGGAACTCGCCGATGACGCGGTTCAGAAACGCCGCGTCCTCGGCCTTGGCGCTGGTGGCGGCCTGGTGCCCCTGCACAGAAGGGATCTCGACGAACCGGGCGCCGGGGATCGCTGCGGCGGCATCGCGCGCCGATTGCGCCGGATTGAACAAGTCGAGCGGCGGCGCCAGCAACAGCACCTTCGCGCTGATCGAGGCGAGCGCGCCAGCCGTATCGGCGAAGCCCGCCGTCGTGCCGACATCGTGCGCCTCGTAGGCCCACGACTGATACAGGTAATCGTGCGCGTCGAAGCCCAGTGTACGATTCTGCGCAAACAGGCGCTCGAACCACAGGTGTGCTTCGGCGCAGTCCGGAAGAAATTCGGCTAGCGCCATCGGCGTGCGCGACAGCAGCGCGGTCATCAGTCCGGTGTACGCGCGCCAGCCGCGCTCGGGTACCGCGCTGAATCCGTCGCCGGTCCACGCCGGATCGGCCATCAGGCAGGCGCGCGCCGTTTCGGTGACCAGTGTCGCCCAGGGGGCGGTTTTCGCCATCGGCGTCATCGCCACGACGGCGCGCATGAAGCCGGGATGCCTCACCGCCCACTGCAGTGCCTGCATTCCGCCCATCGACGCGCCCACCACCGTGTACAGCCGGGCGATGCCAAGCTGCCCGGAAAGCAACTGGTGTTGCGCATTCACCATGTCGCGAATGGTAAAGCGGGGAAACTGCATCCCGGGCTGCCGGGCGCTGTTCGAGGGCGAAGTGGACAAGCCGTTGCCGATCGGGTCCGTGGCCACGATGAAGTAGCGCGATGGATCGAGCGCCTTGCCCTCCCCGATCAAAAAATCCAGCCGGTGATGATTGCCGGTCAGCGAAGCGCAGATCAGCACGGCGTTCGCCTTGTCGCCGTTGAGCTCACCGTGAGTGACGTACGACTGGCGGTAATCCCGGATCAACTCGCCGGATTCGAGCTTCAGATCTCCAAGCTCCGCCATCCGGTGCGGCGCGTCGATCCAGCCCGGTTGCATCGGCGGATGTCTGAAAGCAGTCTTCATAAACCCTGGGTCAACATCTAAACGCAATGGCGCAAAGAACGCAAAGTACGCAAAGGTCGCGAAGATCAAAAGATACTACTGTCAAGGAAAAGAGAATCGGGATATCTGGGGAAACTCTGCGTCACGTGCGTATCTGTCTTCCGTATCTGTTCCAGGTTTCCTTTGCGTTACTTTGCGTTCTTTGCGCCTTTGCGTTGAGGTTTGGTCGTCAATCAAACATGACGACAGTGCGGATACCTTCGCCGCGGGCGAGCGAGGCGAAGCCGTCGTTGATGTCTTCCAGTCTGATGCGCTTGGTGATCAGTTCGTCGAGCTTGAGCCGTCCCTTGAGGTATTCGCGCACGATCCACGGGA
>JBOIFZ010000240.1:0-5118 GCA_050741735.1 Burkholderiales bacterium | reverse complement strand
TGCCAAGCGAGACCTCCGGTGTCTCCAGTAGTACCCGTACCAACGGCTGCTTTTGTCGGCGTGTTCGGTGCGTAACCCAGTTCAGTACCTGCCAGCAGTCGTGTTCCCGTCCTACCGAGCGGCCATTGAGCAGCCAGGCGCCCGACGAAAGCGATGTAATCCTCCACCGGTCCGCTCGCGGATCCTTCCGTCGCGAGGGAACTCGGCAGGTAACTCACATCGAATGCGCGTTGCACGATCGGACCGTAAGCTTCGTTGCTTTCCACGGCCCCAAAGTAGCTGATGCGGCTGTCGTCGTCGGCAAATGACAGCGGAGGCAGCCGCACGTTTGTCGCTCCGGCCTGTAAATTGCGCTGGACAATAAGGTGCCAATTCCAACCACCATCGCTCCGGTACGTTGTGTGCGCACCGTCAGTCCAGGTTATGTCAGTGTCGGGACTGTCGCAGCGATCAAGCGATCCGCCGGAAACGCCGGCGAGTTCAAAACAAGTCTGTAACCGGCCGATCGCAATTTCCGATCGAGGGTTCGGTCTCAGCGAAACGAACAATCGGTCGATGGTCGCGTCGCCGGCGCGCAGCCCGTCGGTGTCAGGGATGGTCGTAAAGATTTTGAAATAATTGTGGTTGTCATGGGTCGAATAACGGCCCGCCACGCGCATCCGGGCGGACACGGTGTCGGTCGGCGTCCACTCCAGGCCGGCGCGTATGCGCCCGAGCAACTGGTCGGTGGAGTCCTCGGAGCCATCCTGATCCGTCTGTTGTGAACCGTAATATCCACCACGAACGTCGCCCACAAACGCCAGATCGTCTGCAACGTCGATCGCACAGAGCGCCGCGTTCGGGGACAGCAGCATTGCGAAAATCGTGATCAGGCAACGCTGGCAGGACGAGTGAGACAAACCTATTTCAGTTCGCCGTAAGAGAAGTCATCGAACGCCGTCACGCTGTCCGCCTTGGTCCAGACCCCGACTTGTCCGGCACCGGAGATGTGACCGTCGCGAACGTCGATGTAGGTCTTGCCGTTGAGGAGAACCTTGATCTGCTCGCCTTCGAACTCGACCCTGAGCGTGTTCCATTGACCGGCAGGGACCGGCGCGTCGACGTACTGGATGGTCCGCCGCAATCCCAGCCACATGTAGTAAAGGGAAACGTTGTTCTCCAGCGCGTTGGCGCGCGCCACGTAATACGACCGCGGGCCGGCGAAACGCCAGACGACACCGCCGGCCTGATCCTCGCGCCCGGCGATCGACTTGAATTTTACTTCGACAAAGCCGTTCTCCAGTGACGTCCCTTTCTTCGTGCACCACGGGAACGTACCCTGTCCCGATTGCTTGAGAGCATTCGGTTTGCTTGGAGCAGTCTCGTCAGGTTCCACCGACCACTTCGGATCGCCCCGTCCGCTTACGCCGCATTGCCAGCCAGATGGCGCCACGCCGATAGCCAAGTTATCGAAGCCCTCCGTAGCTGCCTGTGTCAACGAAGAAGCCGCAACCATGGCCACCGCAACAAAAAGCCGCGTCATTCGGCCCCTTAATCCAGGTGCTGCGTGTTGAGCGTGGCGCGCAGCGTGCGCGCGAGCTGCGCGGTCGGCCCGATTCCCCAGTAGTGCAGGAACACCACGCGCGGGCTTTCGAAGGTCATGTGATTGTGGATGGCGACAATATTGATTCCGCCGGCGCGCAACGCTTTCAGCACGCCTTGTACTTCGGGCTCGAGCATCGCGAAATCGCCGTCCACGGCAGCCAGCTCATCGCTGCCGGCAAAAGCGGCCCAGGTGTTGACCCCCATCTCCTTGCCGACTTTGTGCCCGCCCATGTCGATGGTGCGGCCGATCACGATCTTGTACACGCCGTCCTTGAGCGAGCCCTGTGTGCCGACGATCTCGGCGATGCGCTTGCCGTCGAGCGACGACTGCGTGGGGTCGATCTGTGCGTAGGGCAGTATCGGTTTATCCCGGATGACGGCTATCAGCTTGTCGAATACCTTGCCGACGGCTCCTGCGAGTTTTTCCTCGTCTCCCATTCCGCCGATGTGCATGAACATCACTTTCGGGTTGTCCCACAGGAAGTGGTTGTGGAGCGCGGTGACTTCGAGACCGTTGTCGAGCGCCACGCTCATCACCGGATTGACCTCGGATTCCAGCATCACGATGTCGCCCATCACCATGGTGTGCTCGCCGGCCCGGGTAAATGCAGCCCAGGCAGTCAAACCCAGCTCGGGGTTCATCCGTACGCCCGCCACGGTGGCCTTGATGTCGGTACGTGGGAACGTGACCTTGAACACGCCCTCAGCCTCGTTGAATTTGCCTTTGAGCCCGGTCAACGCCTCGATCCTGGCAAGGTCGCGCTCCGCCGCTGTCACCGGCAACGCGACCGCAATCACCAGCATCAAACAGGCGCACTTCAGCCATGTTTTCATTCCAACCTCCTCAACCGGACAGAACGTTCAACGGCCCGCGCTCACACGCTGACCGGTGGCCATATCGATGCCGAGCTCGACGACCTTGCCTTTGTCGGCAATCAGGATCACCGCAACGGGGTGCTTTGCAAGCACCGCAGGCGTAACCGAAAACACCGTTCCCTTGCGTCGCTTCTGCGTCATGGCAACGATGTCTGCGAGGGTGAAATGCGCCACCGACATCAACGTCAGATGCGAGGACGCGCGCGCCACATGCGGGATGTCTTTGAACACCTCGGCCTGCGGTGCCCACGCCGTCGTTTCCGGGCTGCCGCTGAATTCCTTCAGCACATTGTGCTCGGCATCCACCATCACCCCCTTTTCCGCGGTGTACACGGAGAGCGAAAGCTTGTGGTTGTCGTCGAACTCGAACTTGGCCGAAATCGCTGCTTCCTTACCTTTTCCGACCTGGCGCAGGCCCGCCAGCAGAGAGATTTTGCTGCTCGACAGCGCCTGCACCAGCGCCGCGGTTTCCTGGTCGTCGTAGGTCTTCGCGATCGCAGCCGGAACTGTTGCGACAATGGGGAAGATTAAAGCCAGCACGATGAACCGCGCCACCAAGGATTGCCTATCGATTTTCATGTCCAGTCTCCTGATGAAGTTGCCATCCCGCCCCTTTTTTCCAAGCAGTAAGACAACGGTTGAAATTTATTTACCCTTCTGTTTCAAATGACGTTTTTAATCAAACTGGACCTTGATTCAGGCCCTTTATGTCATTAATACTACTCGTCTGTTATATTTAGGACAACCATGAACGCAACAAACTCCAACTCGTTGACCGACGAATCCGTAACGGATGCCCGGCGCCCGGCCTGGCTGCTGTTCCTGCTCACCGTACAGGGGCAGCAGAGCGCCTTGCGCATGCGGGTGTGGCGGGCATTGAAGTCGCTCGGCACCGCGGTTTTGCGTGACGGCGTTTACTTGTTGCCCAACCGCCCGGCGTTCTTCGAATCGCTGCGCGTGCTCGAGAATGAGGTTGCTGCTGCAGACGGCGGCGTGCAGCTTCTGGAACTGGACGCGCGCGACACGCAACAGCAGCAGGAATTCGAAGCCCTGTTCGACCGCACCGCCGATTACGACAAGCTGCTCGGAGAAATCCGGGACACGCGCAAAAAGCTTTCGAAGATAGATGCCAGTGCAGTCAGCACAGCGGCGGGCCGGTTGCGTCGCGAAGTTGAAAATCTCGTCGCACTGGATTTCTTCCCTGGGCGCGCGGCATCACAAACCACGCTGGCTCTCGAGGATTTCCTCGCCGATGCCAACGCCGTTCTCTCCCCCGACGAACCGCACCCGGTCGAGGGCCGTGTACGCAAACTCGATGCTGCCGAATACCGCGGCCGCACCTGGGCTACGCGTAAGCGCCCGTGGGCCGATCGCCTGGCAAGCGCTTGGCTGATCCGCCGCTTCATCGATCCGGGGGCACACATTCTCTGGCTCGACAAGCCGGGCGACAGCCCGAAGGACGCGCTCGGCTTCGATTTCGACGGTGCCACGTTCACGCATATCGGTGGCAGGGTTACGTTCGAAGTGCTGGCAGCGAGTTTCAATCTCGACAATGATCCCGGTGTCGAGAAAATCGGTGCGCTGATCCACTACCTCGACGTAGGTGGCGTCCCGGTGCCCGAGGCAGCCGGTTTCGAAGCCATCCTCCGTGGCGCGCGGGCGACATTCACCGACGACGACGAACTGTTGCGCGAGGTCGAGAAGCTATTCAACTTGCTCTATGGCACATTCGTCCGTCAGCGCTGACGCCGCATCGGTCTGCGCCTCCTTTCCCGAGGCACTGTGGTACGGGCTGAAGCCGGCCACATCGGATCTGGTGGGCCGGCAGGGCAAATTGCGGATATTCCCTCGGAACTGGTCGAGCGCTGCTCTGGAAGCGGAAGGTGCGAATGAAGTGGATCACGCGTGAACGCCCGAAGATCGACCGGGTTGCCTGTCCGTGGCTGATCGCGCGCTTCATCGATCCGGAGCCCGAGTTCCTGTTCGTGCCGTCGGGGGACGTACTGCGCATCGCTGCCGAGGCCGGTGCTGTTCCTTACGACATCCCCGGCGTAGAACTTTCCCATGTCGGCGAGCTGTGCAGCTTCGATGCTTTTCTTTCCAAATACCATTTGGTCGATCCAGCATTGGCGCAGCTTGCGGTCATCGTTCGCGGCGCCGATACCGCGCGACTGGATCTCGCTCCGCAAGCCGCTGGGCTGCTCGCACTCTCACTCGGGTTGTCGCATAATTTTCCGGATGACCACGAAATGCTCGGCCACGGGATGGTGATCTACGATGCGCTATACGCGTGGTGCCGCACGTGCCAGTCTGAAGCCCACGGCTGGCCTCCGAAGTCATCTTAGTCCGCCGCGTTTCTTCCCAAATCGTTTGCCGCAACGCCTGGCGGGGAGCGTGCCGGTCTCTCGATGGCGACTTGATGATGCAGAAGGCGGAATTGATCAACCACACCGACGACGAACTGGTGATGCTGGAAGCGCTGGTGGGCAGGAAGCCGGCGTTCGTGAAGAGGTGAGGTGAGAGGCGAGAGGCCAAGAATCGGTGATTAGGTGATTAAGTAATTAGGTGATTGAAACCAGTCACTCAATCACTCAATCACTTAATCACTTAATCACCCCTCACCCCTCACCCCTCACCCCTCACCCCTCACCCCTCACC
>JBOIFZ010000239.1:0-2173 GCA_050741735.1 Burkholderiales bacterium | reverse complement strand
TTCGTGTTGAAAAGATCTTGATTTTTTTGTCTGTAAATAGGGTGAAAGAAATGCACGACCTGATCATCGAGAACGCGACGATATACGACGGCATCGGCGGTGCACCGTGGCGCGGCAGCGTCGCGGTTGCAAACGGCCGGATCGCCGAAGTCGGCAACGTCGAAGGCGAAGCGCGCGAACGCGTCAATGCCGACGGGCTGGCGCTGATGCCGGGAATCATCGACACCCACACACACTATGACGCGCAGATCACCTGGGACCCGTTTGCCAATCCTTCTCCCGCGCTTGGCGTCACCACGGTGGTCATGGGCAACTGCGGATTCACCATTGCGCCGTGCCGGCCGCCGGATCGGGACCTCACGATGCGCAACCTCACCCACGTCGAGGGCATGTCGCTGGAGGCACTTCGCGCCGGCATCGAATGGGGGTTCGAATCGTTCCCGGAATATGTCGGGATGCTCGAGAACAAGGGTGTCGGGCCGAACGTCGCCTGCTTCGTGGGCCATTCCGGCGTGCGCACTTTCGTGCTGCGCGGCGACGCGGCGAAGCGCACCGCGACGCCGGACGAAATCGCGCAGATGCGCCGCATCGTGATCGAGGCGATGGAGGCCGGCGCCTGCGGCTTCTCCACGACGCGCTCATACCAGCACAACGGCGAGGCCGGGATCCCGATGCCCTCGCGTCTCGCCGACGAGCAGGAAATGCTTGCGCTGTCCGGTGCACTGCGCGAAGGCGGAAAAGGCCTGCTGATGATGACCAAGGCGTCGGATACGGCGGTTCCCTGGATCGAGTCGCTGGCCGCCGCGGCGGACAGGCCTTATCTCGTAGCCGCGCTGCTGCACTCCAATCTCACGCCCGAAGCGACGTTCGAGGACCTGGAACACATCGGCCGGGCGCGCAGCCGCGGCCGGCGCATGTACGGCGCGGTCTCCGCGTGCCCGCTCAACTTCGAGTTCACGCTGCACGAGCCCTACGTATTCGAGGGACTGGCGGCTTGGCAGCCGCTCATGAAGATGGACGAGCCGGAGGTCAAGAAGGCGCTCGGCGATGCGGCGTTCCGCCGCCGCCTCAAGGATGAACTGGCGAAGCGCTCGCGGCGCATGTTCACCGGGGAATGGGAGAAGGCTTTCGTGGCCCAGGTGGCGGACCCGGCGCACGCAGCCTGCGAGGGGCAATCGATCGAGGCCCTGGCGAAAAAGCAGGGTGTGCATCCGCTGGACTTCATGCTCGATCTCGCGCTGACCGAAGACCTCGACACGCTGTTCACGGCCACGCTGCTCAATTCTGACGAGGACGCCGTGGGCAGGATGCTCAACGACCCGAACGCGATCGTGTCGCTGTCCGACGCCGGCGCGCATCTTACTTTCCTGTGCGACGCGGGCTTCGGGCTGCATCTGCTCGGCTACTGGGTCCGGGAACGCAAGCTCATGCCGCTGGAACAGGCGGTGAAGAAGCTCACCTCGGAACCGGCGCAGTTGTTCGGCATCCCTGGCCGCGCCGCCATCGCAGCGGGCAACTGGGCGGACCTGCTGCTATTCGATCCCCGCACTGTGGGCCGGGCTCCGTCACGGCGCGTCTACGACCTGCCCGCAGGCGGGTCGCGGATTCACACGCCCGGCATCGGTGTGCACGGGGTTTGGGTTAACGGCAGGCTCATCGCCGACTCGAACGGCATCATCAAGGACGCGCCCAAGGCCGGCAAAGTGCTGCGCGACTTTTCCGCGTAGCGGATCTATATCTTCACCGCAGAGGCGCAAAGGTTCTTTTCAATACCTTCTTTTCTATACCCGCTCGACGGGTGCCCTTGAGGGGTACGCAGAGGGAACGCAGAGAAAAACCCCGAATCCCGGCAAAGCGGTTCAGAGGGAACGGGAATCGATTCAGGGCGGCTGGCGCAGACTCCGGGGATCACGAAATGAACAATATCGGTGACTTGAATGACATCTCATTTCTTATGCACCTTCCAGGTGTCTTTTCAGGCACCTCGGAGGTGTCGACTTCTTAGTTAGGCGGCATCACTTCCTTGTAGTCTGGGGAGGACTGTATGGTTGCTCATAGGATTGCCTGAAGTACCAACCAACCGCTTCAAAAAAGGAGGAGTCATGGACATCGTAGGCTTGATCATTCAGTTGATTAGCGGTGCCGTTGGCGGCAACATCGCCGGGGCACTTCT
>JBOIFZ010000238.1:0-2853 GCA_050741735.1 Burkholderiales bacterium | reverse complement strand
CTTCGCTGTTCATGGAGTAACAGGAGAACCCCGTTACGGCAAACGCGCAAATGTAGCGGCAGGCGGAAGTACGCAAGTACACGGATTCGGTTTCTTTAATGACGGTCGCGAGGTTACATAGGGCGAGCGTTCCGCTTGTTGTTCCTGGCCGATTTCGTCTGCATGTTGGTCGCGCCGTATGCGTCTTCGTGGCGGCGACTTCATTGTGTTTGATTTTTTAACTCGCCGTCTGGTCGCGGATGGCGTTAACTTTAGGAGAGCAACATGGCAAAGATCGAAGTCAATGCGATGTCCCGCTCGCTGTACGGAACGGGTGCGAGCCGCCGTCTGCGCAGAACGGGCAAGGTGCCGGGAATCGTCTATGGAGGCGAGCAACCGGTGCAGAACATCGAGCTGGATCACAATTCGCTGTTCCACCAGCTCAAGCAGGAGGCCTTCCACGCCTCGATTCTGGGCATGAACCTGGACGGCAAGAAGGACCGCGTGCTGTTGCGCGACGTGCAGATGCATCCGTGGAAGCAACAGGTGTTGCACGTCGATTTCCAGCGGGTTTCGGCCGACAAGAAGATTCACATGAAGGTGCCGTTGCACTTCATCAACGCCGACATCGCCCCGGGGGTCAAGACCGGGGGCGGTATCGTCAGCCACGTGATGAACGAAATCGATATTAACTGCCTCCCGGACGATCTGCCCGAATTCGTCGAAGTCGATTTGCAGCATCTCGAACTCGGCCACTCGGTGCACCTGGCCGATGTGAAGCTGCCCAAGGGTGTGGATTCGCCGCAACTGGTGCGCGGCGACAATGCCGTGGTCGCAACCGTGCAGATACCGCGTGCGCTGGTCGAGCCGGAGCCCGAAGTCGCTCCCGTCGCCGAAGCCGCCGTAGTGGAAGGTGCACCCGCCGCCGATGCCGCAGCAGCCACTCCGGGCGCTGCTCCGGCCGCTGCGGGCGCCAAGAAGGAGCCCGAAAAGAAGGAAGGCGACAAGGGCGCCAAGAAGTAATTTTCTTCTTCCCCGCTGTACGGCCCGCCCGTCTGTGCGTCCGGCGGGCCGTTTCATTTTCCGGGATCGCCGACAAACAACATGAAGCTCGTCGTTGGACTGGGAAATCCGGGACGCGAACATGACGGCACCCGCCATAACGCCGGTTTCTGGTGGGTCGACCGTCTGGCCGCGCGCGGCCACGTCCCGCTTCGGCAGGAGGCGCGGTTTCACGGCCAGGCCGCAAAGGTGGTCGAGGCCGGCCGCGAGTGCTGGTTGCTCAAGCCCAATACCTTCATGAACCTGAGCGGCCGCGCGGTGCAGGCGCTCACCCACTTCTACAAGATCGCGCCCGCGGAGGTACTGGTGGTGCACGACGAACTTGACCTGCCGCCGGGCGAGGTCAAGCTCAAGAAGGGTGGCGGCGTGGCCGGGCACAACGGGTTGAAGGATGTCGCCGCGCATCTAGGTCCGGATTTCTGGCGGCTGCGCATCGGCATCGGCCATCCCGGTGAACGCGCACAGGTGACGAACTATGTATTGAACGCGCCGCGCAAGGAAGAACTGCCGCTGATTCAGGAGGCGATCGAGCGCAGTCTGGAATTGTGGCCGCTGCTGCTGGAAGGCAAGACCGAAGCGGCGATGCTGAAATTGCATACAAGAGCGTGATGAGCAATGAGTAATGAGGAATGAGCAAACAGCTACAGTTCCCATTGCCCATCTCTCATCACCCATTGCCATGTCATTAAAGTGCGGAATAGTCGGACTGCCCAACGTCGGCAAGTCCACGCTGTTCAACGCGCTCACCAAGGCCGGGATCGCGGCGGAGAACTATCCGTTCTGCACCATCGAGCCGAATGTCGGCATCGTCGAAGTACCGGATCCGCGGCTGGCGCTGCTCGCCGCCATCGCCAGGCCGCAGAAAGTGGTTCCCGCGATCGTGGAGTTCGTGGACATCGCCGGTCTGGTGGCGGGCGCCTCTAAAGGCGAAGGTCTGGGCAACCAGTTTCTCGCCAACATCCGTGAAACCGATGCAGTGGTGCACGTGGTGCGCTGCTTCGCCGACGACAACGTCGTGCACGTCTCCGGAACGATTGATCCGCTTTCCGACATCGAAACGGTCGAGACCGAACTGGCGCTGGCGGATCTGGCCACGGTGGACAAGGCGCTCGCCCGTTATCGCAAGCCGGCGCAGTCCGGCGACAAGGCGGCGAAGCTGCTGGTTGCCGTGCTGGAGAAAGCGCAGGCGCAACTGAATCAGGCCAAACCGGTGCGCGCGCTCGAACTTTCGAAGGAGGAACTGGCGAACATCAAGCCGTTCTGCCTGATTACCGCCAAGCCGGTGCTGTATGCCGCCAACGTTGCGGAGCACGGATTCGGCGACGACAATGCGCTGCTGCAGTTGGTAAAGCAGCACCCCGCCAGGGAAAACGCGCCGGTCGTGGCGTTCTGTGCGCGCATGGAAGCCGAAATTGCCGACCTGTCGGATGACGACAAGCAGGTGTTCCTCGCCGACATGGGGTTGAAGGAGCCGGGCCTGAACCGGTTGATCCGCGCCGGCTACGACCTGCTGGGATTGCAGACCTTCTTCACCGCCGGGGAGAAGGAAGTACGCGCCTGGACGATCCACAAGGGCGATACGGCGCCGCAGGCCGCCGGGGTGATTCACACCGACTTCGAGAAAGGCTTCATTCGCGCCGAGGTCATCTCCTTCGGCGACTACATCGCCTTCAAGGGCGAGCAGGGCGCCAAGGAGGCCGGAAAGATGCGCTTGGAGGGAAAGGAGTACCTCGTCAAGGACGGCGACGTCATGCACTTCCGCTTTAACGTCTAAGAAATTCTCTTTACACTGACCAGCGTCACCCCGGCCAG
>JBOIFZ010000237.1:0-10119 GCA_050741735.1 Burkholderiales bacterium | reverse complement strand
CGGCCCGTCCCTGGCAACGATTTCGAATCGCATTTTCACGGTCTCGATGATGCCGCTTTGTCGATCAACATGGCGTCGCCATAGCTGAAGAAGCGGTAGCGGCTGTCGACCGCGTGGCGATAGGCGCGCCGGACAAGCTCGGTCCCGGCGAAGGCACAGGCCAGCATGAGCAGCGTGGACCGTGACAGGTGAAAGTTGGTGAGCAGGCGGTCCGCGACTTTGAAGCCGTAGCCGGGACGGATAAAAAGGCGAGTCTCCCCGCCGCCGGACATCAACTTGCCCGACTGTGCCGCTGACTCCAGCGCACGCAGGCTGGTGGTCCCGACCGCGGTAATTCGCCCGCCGCCGGCACGCGTTTCTGCAACCGCCTGCGCGGTTTCTGCGGGAATCTCGTAGCGTTCTCCATGCATCACATGCTGTTCGATATCGTCCACCCGAACCGGCTGGAAAGTGCCGGCACCGACGTGCAGCGTGATATAGGCGAATCGCACGCCGGCTTCGCCAAGACGTCGCAACAGCTCCTCATCGAAATGCAGACCGGCGGTGGGCGCCGCCACGGCTCCCGGCACGCGCGCGTAAACAGTCTGGTAGCGCGCCTCGTCGTCGTTTTCGACGCGGCGCTCGATGTAAGGCGGGAGCGGCACTTCGCCGAGACACTCGAGCACCCCGGCGACATCGTTGCTGAATTCCAGCAGAAAGAAGTTACCCTGGCGCTCGATCATCGTGGCATGCGCAAGATTACCGAATTGGATTCGTTGTCCGGGCCTGAGTGTGTGGCTCGTCCTCAACATCGTCAATGCACGGCGCCGGCTTACGATGCGCTCGACCAGGGCCTCCACTTTGCCACCCGACTCCTTGAAGCCCTGCAGTCGTGCCTTCATGACTTTGGTGTCGTTGAAGACCAACAGGTCACCGCTGCGCAGGAGCAACGGCAAATCGACAATAAAATGATCGGTGTAACTGCCGTTTGCTCCATCAAGGTGCAACAGCCGGCTGGCGCTGCGTGGCGCGGCGGGGAACTGTGCGATCAGGTCCTGCGGAAGCTCGTAGTCGAATTCTTCGATTCTCATCGCGCGCATTATATCGGCCGCAGGTCACGCTCCCGGTTGCCCCGTGACACCGAATTCCAGGATAATTGCGCTCCCGTGCTGGAAGGCGGAATGAATAGTTGCACGGAGAATCACCAATAAGTGCCGGGATGGCGGAACTGGTAGACGCACGGGACTCAAAATCCCGCGGTGGAAACACCATGGGGGTTCGATTCCCCCTCCCGGCACCAGGACCTTTTCAACGTCAGCCCTTCCTCACGATTCGCAGCCTCCGTTCCGGATCAGTTCGGCTGCGACGCAAGAAAGATGAAACTACTCATCAAGAATACAGATAACGACGGCCGCTTTGCCCTCATTCCCGACTTTCTGACGACTTCCTGGACCATCGAAGTCGCGGACAGCAGCAACCGCGAGGAATTGGCGCGCAAAATTCTGGATGCCGACGCCATGGTTTCGATGAACTGGCCGATGGACATGCCGCCGGCGCCCAGACTGCGGCTGCTTCAGCTTCCCGGGGCCGGCACCGACGACATCGCCTTCGAATCGGTGCCGGCTCAGGCGGCAGTATGCAACGTCTACGAACACGAAATCGGAATAGCCGAATACATTCTCTCGGCAATGCTCCAGTGGGTGATCGGGATCCCGCAAATGGATGCGGCGCTGCGCCGTGGCCAATGGTACGGTTCGCACCTCTCGGGACCGCGCCACGATGAGCTGTATGGCAAGACCGTCGGCATCATTGGCTATGGCCGTATCGGTCGCGAAGTCGCACGCCGCGCACGCGCCTTTGGCATGAAGGTCCTGGCCTGCAGCCGCACTCCCCGGGGCGCCGACGACTTCGTGGAGCGCGTGGACGGGATGGATTGCCTGCAGGAACTGCTTCATGAGTCTGACTTCGTCGTTCTGGCATTGCCGCTGGAACCGTCGTCCGCCGGGCTGATCGGCACGCAGCAACTGGCAAAGATGAAACCGGGCGCCGTGATCATCAACGTGGCACGCGGAGCTCTGATCGACGAACGCGCACTGTTCGAGGCGTGCAGGAACAAGCGCATCGGAGGTGCGGTGATCGACACCTGGTTCAAATACCCCGCCCCAGGGGATGCAGTCGCAGAGCCTTCGAATCTGCCTTTCCGCGAACTGGAGAATGTCATCATGACGCCGCATGCATCAGGATGGACGGAGGGATTGCGGCCACGCCGCAGTAAGATGATCGCCGGAAATCTTGATCGGCTTGCCCGCGGCGAGCCTCTGGTCAACGTCGTCAAGCAACCTGTCGCCGGCCAGTAGGCGGCAGCACGGTTTCATTCGAGAGGGAAAAGCATGGACAGCTGGTCCGCCGCGCAGGCCGCCAGAATCATCTGGAACACATGGCAGGCCAATGATCGCGTCGATGGCCTTCCCGCCGATTGCCGGCCCACGAGCCGGCAGGAAGGTTACAAAGTGCAGTCGGAAGTGGCCCGTCTGTCCGGTCAGGCGTTGTTCGGATGGAAGATTGCCGCGACCAGTCAGGCCGGCCAGAAACACATAGGCGTGGACGGACCGCTGGCCGGCCGGCTTCTCGAGAACCGCGCGTTCCAGTCGGGCGCCAGCGTACCGATGGTCAACAACCTGATGAAGGTCGCGGAGGCCGAATTCGCGTTCCGCATGGCGCGCGACGTGCCACCGCGCGCGTCGGCATACTTGATGGATGAAGTGCTGGACGCGGTGGCATCCCTGCATCCGGCCATCGAATTTCCGGATTCCCGCTATCGGGAATTCGCGAACGTCGGGGCCGCGCAACTCATCGCGGACAATGCCTGCGCCAGCTACTTCGTACTGGGGCCGGCGACTGGCGCCGACTGGCGTCGGCATGACCTGGCTGAACACCCCGTGTCGGCCTGGGTAAACGGCAATCTCGTACGCGAGGGAAAAGGCGCCAACGTGCTTGGCGATCCTCGCCTGGCCCTCACCTGGATCATCAATGAACTTTCGGTTGTCGGCGAAACGCTTTGCGCCGGACATGTGGTAACGACGGGCACTTGCCTGGTGCCTGTGGAGATCGCGCCTGGCGATCATGTGGTCGCGGATTTTGGCCTGTTTGGGCGCACTGAAGCGCGCCTCGTATCCTAGTGTTGCATCCCGCTCCGGGGTCGCATCCAAGCACACAACGCTTGGAACCTGCTCCGCGCCTCAAGCGGGCGCCCTGCGTCGGCTCCTCCTTATGTGCGCTCCGGACTCGGCGGGCGTAGCCTCGGGGCGGGTAGGAGAGCATGGAGGCTGTGTCAGTCATTGTAAACGGAGCGCTTATACGGCTGCTCCCGCAAGCACGGCTGCGACTCGTTAGCGGTACGCCCGTTTGCGGGAGCAGCCGTATGCCCCGCCCATCAACGTTAATCGCAGCCTCATGTGCCCCTGCCCGCAAGCTGCCGACTGCGTCGGTAACGTGTCCGGGGCACGTACCGCTAACGAGTCGCAGCCGTCCGGCTACACGGCGTCCTCGCCGTCTTGCCCTCGACCCGAATCGCCTCGGTCGCGCATGTGGAACTTGATCAGAGCTTCCTTAAGCCAAACACAGAAACGAGAACGGGCCGCGATGCGGCCCGTTCTGCATTTGCACACTCGTTCTCTTACTTTTTCGTCTTGTCGCCCTCGATCAGCGCGTACGCAGAATGGTTGTGTATGGATTCAAAGTTCTCCGATTCCACTGCGTAGGCATCGATTCGCTTGTCCCGGTTCAGCACGGTCGCGACATCGCGCACGATGTCCTCGACGAACTTGGGATTGTCGTAGGCGCGCTCGGTAACGTACTTTTCGTCCGGGCGCTTGAGCAGGCCATAGAGTTCACAGGACGCCTGGTCCTCGGCTATACGGACCAGGTCCTCGATCCACACGTGCGTGTTGGTGCGCGCGCTGATGGTCACGTGCGAGCGCTGATTGTGCGCACCGTATTCGGAGATCTTCTTCGAGCACGGACACAGGCTGGTGACCGGAACCACCACTTTCATGGTGAAAACGTACTGGTCCCTGGAAACCTCGCCGACGAAGGTCACCTCGTAGTCCATCAGGCTCTTGACCCCGGACACCGGCGCGGCCTTGTTTATGAAGTATGGAAAGGTCATTTCGATATGGCCAAACTCGGCCTCCAGCCGCTTGACCATGTCGCGCAGCATCGTCTCGAAGGACTCCACCGAGATTTCACGTTCGTGCTCGTTCAGGATCTCGACGAAGCGCGACATGTGAGTGCCCTTGAAGTTGTGCGGGAGGCCCACGTACATGTTGAAGGTGGCGATGGTGTGCTGAACGCCGTCGCTCCGGTCCGCCACCCGCACCGGATGGCGGATGGCCTTGATTCCGACCTTGTCGATGGCGAGCCGGCGGGTGTCCGCCGAACTCTGTACGTCGGGAATCGAGAAGCCTTCGGGGGAATTGATCACTGGGTCCCTGGGTTGGAGTACACGCGGCCGATTATAGACGCCACAAATAGTTGAGTAAACTACTCGGCTAATTTTGCTGCAATTGAGGCGTGGATGCCCTCCGCATCCAGACCGCATTCCTTGAGCAATCGCGCCGGATCGCCGTGATCGACAAAACGATCGGGCAATCCAAGCTGCAGAACTTTCTTATAGATTCCTTGTTTTTCAAGGAGTTCCAGGACGGCGCTACCGGCGCCACCAAGGATGGTGTTCTCTTCCACGGTGACCAGCCACTCGTGCGCGGTCGCCAGTTCTCGGACCAGCTCTTCGTCCAGTGGTTTCACGAAACGCATGTTGGCAACCGTAGCGTCGAGCTTCTCCGCGGCTTCCAGGCAAGGCTTGAGGAGCGCACCGAAAGACAGGATCGCAACTCGCTGGCCGTGGCGGCGCACCTCACCCCTGCCGATCCGCAGCGCGGTCAGGTCCTTCTGGACCGGCACGCCCGGCCCGCTTCCGCGCGCGTAGCGCACCGCCGCCGGGCCGTCGATCTTGAAGCCGGTATAGAGCATCTGGCGGCATTCGTTCTCGTCGCTCGGGGCCATCACCACGATGTTGGGCAGGCAGCGCAGGTAGCTTAGGTCGAAGCT
Source organism: Burkholderiales bacterium (assembly GCA_050741735.1). Lineage (GTDB taxonomy): Bacteria > Pseudomonadota > Gammaproteobacteria > Burkholderiales > JACQAP01 > JACQAP01. The sequence goes on along the minus strand of JBOIFZ010000237.1, from coordinate 5,031 downwards.
GCCGGCGTGCGTTGGCCCATCGGCGCCGACCAGCCCGGCGCGATCAATTCCGAACAAGACCGGCAGGTTCTGGATGCAGATGTCGTGGATCAACTGATCGTAGGCGCGTTGCAAAAAGGTCGAATAGATTGCCACCACCGGCTTCAGCCCCTCGCACGCCAATCCGGCGGCGAAAGTGAGCGCGTGCTGCTCGGCGATACCGACGTCGAAATAGCGGTCCGCATACTCCTGGGAAAAACGTACCAACCCTGACCCCTCACGCATCGCCGGCGTGATTCCGATCAGGCGCGAATCCAGCGCCGCCATGTCGCAGAGCCAGTCGCCAAATATGTGGGTGTAGGTCGGCTTTGCGCCGGCCTTGGGTGTGATGCCCACGTCCGGGTCGAATTTGGTTACCCCGTGATACAGGATCGGGTCCTTTTCCGCCGGCTCGTACCCTTTGCCTTTGCGGGTAACGATGTGAAGGAACTGCGGTCCCTCGAGTTTTTTCAGATTGCTGAGGGTCGACACCAGCACGTCGAGGTTGTGGCCGTCTATTGGACCGATGTAGTTGAAGCCGAACTCCTCGAACAAGGTGCCGGGCGTGACCATGCCCTTCACGTGTTCTTCGGCGCGCTTGGCCAACTCCAGCATCGGCGGCACCACACCGAGCACTTTCTCGCTGGTTCTCCACGCAGCCGCATAGAAGCGTCCGGACATCAATTTCGCCAGGTAGTTGTTAAGCGCACCGACGTTTTCCGAGATCGACATGTCGTTGTCGTTCAGAACGACCAGAAGGTTTGCGTCCATGGCTCCCGCGTTGTTCAGCGCCTCGAATGCCATGCCGGCGGTCATCGCACCGTCGCCGATGATCGCCACCACCCGCCTGTCCTCGCCCTTCATGCGCGCCGCCACCGCCATGCCGAGGGCGGCGCTGATCGAGGTGCTGGAATGCGCGGTGCCGAATGTGTCGTATTCACTTTCGATACGGCGCGGAAAGCCGGCTACGCCGCCATACTGTCGCAGCGTCGACATCCGCTCCCGCCGCCCGGTGAGAATCTTATGGGCGTAGGTCTGGTGGCCGACATCCCAAACCAGACGATCATGGGGCGTGTTGAAAACATAGTGCAGCGCCACCGTGAGCTCAACGGTGCCGAGATTGGATGACAGGTGGCCACCGGTGTTTGCCACCGAATGAATCAGATAGTCACGCAATTCCCTGGCGAGCTCCGTGAGCTGCTTGCGTTCGAGTGCGCGCAGGTCGGACGGATAGCTGATCTTCTCGAGGAGTTCGTGCATGTCAGTGCCCGAATTCAGAACCGCCGCAACACGATGAACTCGGCGAGTTGGCGAAGTCGTCCGCCGTTCTGAGGAAGCGCATCCAGCGCGCGTAATGCGTCGTCGCGCAATTCCGCGGCGAACTTGCGCGCCCCGTCGAGACCGAGCGCGCTCACGTAAGTCGGTTTGTTGTTCTTTGCATCCTTGCCCGCGGTCTTTCCAAGTGTCGCGGTGCTGGACTGAGCATCCAGCACGTCGTCGACCACCTGGAAGGCCAGCCCGATGAACTTGCCAAAGCGATCCAGCTCGTTGAACTGCGCATGTGACAACGCGTCGCCGCAACGCGCACCCAGCATCACGGAAGCCCGGATCAGCGCACCGGTCTTGTGAACGTGCATGAATTCCAGTTCGGTAACCGCGAGTGTTTTGCCAGTGGCCTCGAGGTCGATCGCCTGTCCGCCCGCCATGCCGCGTGAGCCACAGGCGTTCGCAAGAAGTTGGATCATCTCCACCTGGCGCTGCGCATCGTCGTCCATCGGTTTCTCGGATATGACTTGAAAGGCAAGGCTCTGCAAGCTGTCGCCAACCAGCAAAGCGGTGGCTTCGTCGAATGCCAGATGCACCGTGGGCTTGCCTCTGCGCAGCACATCGTCGTCCATGCAGGGCAGATCATCGTGCACTAGAGAATACGCATGGACCATTTCCACCGCGGCGGCCGCTCGGTCCACTCGCCGCGCGTCGGCGCCGGAAAGTTCGCCGGCTCCGTAAGCGAGCAACGCCCTTACGCGTTTGCCTCCACCCAACACGGCATAACGCATCGCCGCGTGCAGGCGTGTGGGCGCGAACTCCGGCGCCGGCAACAGAGCATTCAGGGTTTTCTCGATGCGGTCCTGACGGTCCAGCATCCAACCCTGAAAATCATTCGTTGCCGTTGTCACCGGAAAAATTCTGCAGGGTGCCGGCCTCGAGGACCTTGACCTGTTGTTGGGCTTCCTGCAGCTGCGCCTGGCAATACCGGAGGAGCTCCGCGCCACGCTTGTAGGCCGCCAGGGACTGTTCGAGCGGAAGCTGCCCCGCCTCCATGGCAGCGACGATGCTCTCGATCTCGGCGAGCGCCTGCTCGAAGGATTGCGGTTTCTGCGATTTGAGTTTGGTCACGGAGGACAGATGATCGCGGGGAGGGAAAGTTCGTAAAAATAGCCTATCCCCGGAACCCGGGTCAACGAATGAGGTCGGATGGCGTTGAACCAATGAGCCATGTGTAACCTAAAGACGTTGCACCTGGTAGGGTTTTAAGGGACAATGCCCCACGGAATTCCGCCCAGACTGTGCGCCAAGCCGGGGGCGGTTTTTTTATTACTGCTTTGCCCCGCGGGGGACAACCGGTTATGACAGATCTGGCTAATGTATCCGCTTTGACTCGAACACCGGCGCAGCTGCCCGTCGAGTGGTATCTCGACCCGCGCATTGCCAGAATTGAGCAGGAAGTGCTGTACCAGCAGGGGCCAGGTTACGTCGGTCACAAATTGATGGTTCCCGAAGTTGGTGACTATCGCACCCTCGAATGGATGGGCCACGCCAAGGCGCTGGTGCACAACCAGAATGGGGTGGAACTACTCTCCAACGTCTGTCGCCACCGCCAGTCCATCATCCTCAAGGGACATGGACGCACGCACAACATCGTCTGCCCACTGCACCGCTGGACTTACGACATGTCGGGTCGCCTGCTCGGTGCCCCGCACTTTCCCGGCAACCCCTGCCTGGACCTGGAAAAGACACCTTTGATCCACTGGAATGGCCTGCTGTTCGCCGGTCCGCGCAATCCCAGCCTGGATTTGTCGAAACTGGGCGTGCTCGCCGACCTGGATTTCTCCGGCTATATGCTCGATCGAGTGATGATCGAAGAATACCCGGTGAACTGGAAGACGTTCATCGAAGTATATCTCGAGGATTATCACGTCGGGCCTTTCCATCCGGGGCTGGGCCAGTTCGTCAATGCCGAGGATCTGAAGTGGGAATTCGGCGAGTGGTACAGCGTGCAGACCGTAGGGATCAATCAGGCGCTCGGGAAGCCGGGCACGGTTGCCTATAAGAAATGGCACGAGGCGGTGCTTCGCTACAACAATGGCGAGATGCCCAAGCAGGGCGCAATCTGGCTCACCTACTATCCGAACATCATGGTGGAGTGGTATCCCAATGTACTGGTGGTCAGCACCATCGTGCCGCGCGGACTCGAACACTGCAGCAACGTGGTGGAGTTCTACTACCCCGAGGACATCGTTCTGTTCGAACGCGGGTTTGTCGAAGCGGAGCAACAGGCCTACATCGAGACCGCCAGGGAAGACGAGGAAATCTGTGTGCGCATGACCGAAGGCCGCCGCGCGCTCTACCAGCAAGGCCGCAATGAATTCGGTCCGTATCAGTCACCGATGGAAGACGGAATGATCCACTTCCACGAATTCCTGCGCAGGCGCATCGAGCCGCACCTGTAAGCCCGCGCAAGGTCCGCGAAACGCGCAAGTGTACGACGCGGCCCTCAACGCCTTCGCCTCACGACTTCCGCCTTGCCATGAATTACACGACGCTCACCTCCGTCGCCGACCTGGCAAAGCATCTGGGCAACGAGGAATTGGTGATCTTCGACTGCCGTCACGAATTGACCAATCCCGAATTCGGACCGAAGGCGTACGCGGAGTCGCACGTCCCCGGCGCCCGTTTCGCGCATGTGGACGGGGATCTCGCAGGACCGCCTACCGGCGAGAACGGCCGCCATCCCCTGCCTGACCCGAACGCGTTCATCGCCTGGCTCGGCCGCATGGGTGTTGCCAACAGCAGCCAGATCGTCGGCTACGATCATGCCGGCGGCAGCTATGCCTCACGCCTGTGGTGGATGCTGCGCTGGGTCGGACATCAGAAGGTGGCGGTAGTCGACGGCGGTTGGCAGGCGTGGATCGCTGCGGGCCATCCTGTGACCCAAGAACGGCCGACGCCGGCGCCGGCGAAGTTCAGCGGCATGCCCGACCGCTCCTGGGTGGACACTGCGAGCGTCGCCAAGCGCCTCAATTCGAAGGAAATGGTCCTGATCGACGCACGCAGCAAAGACCGTTTCCATGGCCGCAACGAGACCATCGATCCGGTCGCCGGACACATTCCGGGCGCGCTCAACCGCTTCTTCAAAGACAACCTGGACGCCCAGGGTTTCTTCAAGTCACCGGCAGAACTGCGCGCCGATTTCCAATTGCTGGTCGGCGCCGCATCAGCGCAACAAGTGGTGCACCAGTGCGGCTCGGGCGTGTCTGCCTGCCATAATCTGCTGGCGATGGAGTTCGCAGGCATGAAGGGCACCCGCCTCTATCCCGGTTCGTGGAGCGAGTGGATCGCCGACCCGTCGCGGCCCGTCGCGACGGGGAGTGCTTAGTGTTGAGTGTTTAGTTTTGAGTTGGGTGGCATTGTTTGCAACTCATCACTCAACACTCAAAATTCAACACTGTATGCAAGCGTTGCTTGCAGATTTCATTCTGATCGCCCACGTTCTGTTCGTGGCATTCGTGGTCGGGGGCCTGGCTTTCATCTGGGTCGGTGCCTGGCACGGCTGGCAGGCGGCACGCAACTTCAAGTTTCGCATTGCACACCTGGCCGCCATCGTGTTTGTCGCGGCCCAAACGCTGCTTGGTTTCGCCTGCCCGCTCACTGTGTGGGAGGACGAACTGCGCGGCAGCCCCCCTGGGATCGGTTTCCTGGAAAGATGGCTTCACGCTGTCCTGTACTACGACT
>JBOIFZ010000236.1:0-1759 GCA_050741735.1 Burkholderiales bacterium | reverse complement strand
GATCACCTTCATCCTGGCGGTGTTTTTTCTGGCGTCCAAAGGCCTGCATCTCGGGGTCGAGTTTACCGGTGGTACGGTGATGGAGGTGAACTACGGTCACGCGGCCGACGTCTCGAAGATTCGCGAGACCTTGAACCGTATTGACCTGAGCGACGCCACGGTGCAGAGTTTCGGCAGTTCCCAGACCGCGTTGATCCGGCTGCCGACCAAGCAGGGCGTAACCGGCGCACAGCTGTCTGAGCGTGTCATCAAGGCGCTGCGCGAGGACGATCCGACGGTAGAGCTGCGGCGGGTGGATTTCGTCGGATCGCAGGTCGGCAAGGAGCTGGTCGAGAACGGTGCGTTGGCGTTGTTGCTCGTGTCCATCGGTATCGTCTGTTATCTGTGGCTGCGCTTCGAATGGAAATTCGGCGTCTCCGCGATCGTCGCGAACCTGCACGACGTGGTGATCATTCTGGGGTTTTTTGCCTTTTTCCAATGGGAATTTTCACTGCCGGTGCTGGCCGCCGTGCTCGCCGTGCTGGGCTATTCGGTCAACGAGTCGGTGGTGGTATTTGACCGCATCCGCGAGAACTTCCGCAAGATGCGCAAGGCGAACACACCGGAAATCATCAACAACGCGATCACGCGTACCATGTCGCGCACCATCATCACCCACGGGTGTACACAGTTGATGGTGACGTCGATGCTGGTTTTTGGCGGCGAAACGCTGCACTACTTTGCTCTGGCGCTGACCATCGGCATCCTGTTCGGCATCTACTCGTCGGTGCTGGTGGCGAGCCCGCTGGTGATGTGGCTGGGCGTGACGCGCGAAGATTTCATCAAACCCGAGAGGAAGAAAGAGGAAGCCGTCGTCTAGATCGACGACGGATCCGCGATGGATCTGATCGCAGGCTTCCTCGATCTGGTTGTTCACCTCGAGCAGCATTTGCGCGCGCTGGCGCAGAATTACGGCAACTGGATCTATGCCGTACTGTTTGTGATCGTTTTCCTCGAGACCGGGCTGGTTGTCACGCCTTTCCTGCCGGGAGATTCGCTGCTGTTCGTTGCCGGGACGATCGCGGCGGCCGGCGAACTCCGTGTGCATGGGCTTGTGTTGCTGCTAATTTTCGCGGCGATCATTGGCGATTCGGTCAACTATGCCGTCGGCCGTTATCTCGGCCCACGGGTGTTCCGCTTCGAGGATTCGCGCTTCTTCAAACGTGCCTACCTGGAACGTACCCACGCTTTTTTCGAAAGACACGGCGGCAAGACCATCATCATCGGCCGCTTCGTGCCGATCATCCGTACCTACGCCCCCTTCGTTGCCGGGATCGGCGCCATGAGCTACAGGCACTTTCTCCTATTCAACGTGACCGGGGCGATACTGTGGGTGGTGTCGCTGACCTACGCGGGCTACTTCTTCGGCAATCTGCCGTTGGTGAAGGACAATCTCACCCTCGTCATAGTCTGCATCATCGTGCTTTCAGGCATGCCGGGGATCATCGAGTTCTGGCGCGCGCGTCGCGCGTCGTAAGCGTGAAACCTCAGATGCGCTTTGCCAGCTGTGCGGCAAGACCGGTGTAAGTGGCCGGGGTGAGCTTGAGCAAGCGCTCTTTCTCGGACTGGGGAATGGCAGCCGCGCGGATGACTTGGTGCAGGGAGTCGCGGGTGATGCCTTCCGTGCCGCGGGTGAGTGCCTTCAACTGCTCGTAGGCATCTTCGATTCCGTAGCGTTTCATGACCGTCTGGATCGGTTCGGCAAGCACTTCCCAATTGG
>JBOIFZ010000235.1:0-5830 GCA_050741735.1 Burkholderiales bacterium | reverse complement strand
GGAAGTCAGCCGCGGCGTCATTCCCGGCGCGCGGCACATCCCGTTGCACCTCCTGCCAGCCCGGTTCGAGGAGATCGACCGCTCGCGCGCCGTAGTGTTCTATTGCCAGTCGGGAGCGCGTTCCGCGCAGGCAAGCGCTTTTCTGAGCGGCAAGGGGTGGCATGAAGTCTATAACCTGGCGGGCGGCATGAATGCATGGGTCGGCAAGGGCATGCCGGTTGCCGCGCCGGGTTGAACGGCAGAAACGACGATGCAGGGATCCGAGATGGAAACCGAAATTCACTTCGATCGCGAACTCGACGCACGCGGGCTCAACTGCCCGCTGCCGATTCTGCGCAGCAAGAAATCGCTCAACGACATGAGTTCCGGCCAGGTGCTGAAGGTTCTCGCCACCGACCCGGGCTCTGTGCGCGATTTCCAGGCGTTCTCGAAACAGACCGGAAACCAGTTGCTATCCTCGACCGAGACCGGCGGCCTGTTCCTGTTCTTCATGCGCAAGAAATGAGCGACCCGTGATGCCGGATATCGACCGCCTGATCATCGGTTTCGATCGCGCGTTGCGCACTTTGTGCGGGCCCGCCGTTTCGCTGCGGCCGGTTCCCGGCGAGAATCTGCCCAACCTAGAGCTGAGCGCGGCGGAGAAACGCCACGCTGCGGCGCTGATGCGCGTGAACCACAGCGGCGAAGTGTGCGCGCAGGCGCTGTATCAGGGACAGGCGCTGACCGCGCGCGACGATGCCGCCAGGAAAACTCTCGAACGCGCGGCGGCGGAAGAGACCGAGCACCTGGCCTGGACCGCGCAGCGCATCAACGAACTGGGTGGGCGGGTGAGCGTCCTCAACCCGTTTTTCTACGCCGGTTCGTTTGCCATCGGCGCGCTCTCGGGTTTTCTCGGAGACAAGTGGAATATGGGATTCCTGGCCGAGACCGAGCGCCAGGTCGAAGGCCATCTCGACGGCCATCTCGAGCAGCTGCCGGCCCGGGACGAAAAAAGCCGCGCCATCGTCGCGCAGATGAAGGAAGACGAGGCACGCCATGCCAATACGGCGCTGGCCCACGGCGCCGCGGAGCTGCCGGAAGCGGTCAAGCAGGCGATGCGGATGACCTCGCGCCTTATGACGGTGTCGACCTACCGGGTTTGATCCCCGGCCTCAGACATCGACGATCTCGAAATCGTGGGTGATCTCGGCGGTCTTGCCGAGCATGATCGAGGCCGAGCAATATTTCTCCGCCGAGAGATGAATGGCGCGCTCGACGTGTTCGCGCCTGATGTTGCGCCCCCTGATCACGAAGTGAAAGTGAATGCGCGTGAACACCTTCGGGTCGGCGGGAGCGCGCTCGGCGTCGACCTCCAGCACGCAATCGGTGATGTCCTGGCGCGCCTTCTTCAGGGTCGTCACCACGTCGTAAGCAGTACAACCGCCGGTGCCTGCCAGCACGGTTTCCATCGGCCGCGGCCCGAGATTGCGTCCGCCGCCCTCCGGCGCACCATCCATCACCAGCGCATGGCCGCTCTCGGTCTCACCCAGGAAAGCGACGTTCTCGATCCACTTCACCCTGATTTTCATTACCTTCCTCGTCGCCGCTTGTAACCCAACTGCGCCGTCATCGACCGCCACTGACCGCAAGGCGAAGATGGTACCAGCCGAGGCCGGGCCCGCGCGCGCCGACAAAGTTGCCCCGAAACCAAATTATCCACAGGCATCGCAGCAAATTCTGGCCAGACTTCCCGGAGGCCGATTTCTCGATATTTTACATTGACTTAAGTAACATTGGGTGTAATTTGGACAGGCACCTACTGTAAAATGCAACGCTTTTGAAACCTGACGGACCGGAACATGGCTGACAGCAACGTCGATCGCCGCAAGCGGCGCTTTCTTTTGGCCGCCACCAGCGTTGCCGGCGGCGTGGCAGGTGTCACTGTGGCCGTGCCCTTCGTGGCGAGCATGAACCCGAGCGCGCGGGCAAGGGCTGCGGGCGCACCGGTCGAAGTGGATCTGTCCAAGATTGAGCCGGGGATGATGGTGACGGTGGAGTGGCGTGGCCAGCCGGTGTGGGTCGTTCATCGCACCAGGGAGACGATCGACAGACTGCCAAAGCTCGACGGGGTGATGGCCGATCCCAAGTCTTCCATGCCGATGCAGCCGGATTATGCAAGGAATGAAGCCCGCTCGATCAAACCCGAATATCTGGTGCTGGTGGGCATCTGCACTCACCTCGGCTGTGTGCCGTCACAGAAGCTTGCTCCCGGAGCCGAAAGCGGTCTGGGCGAAGATTGGCCGGGCGGATTCTACTGCCCCTGCCACGGTTCCAAGTTCGATCTCGCCGGCCGCGTCTACAAGGGCGTGCCGGCCCCCGCGAATCTCAAGGTTCCCCCGTATACCTATCTGAGCGACACGCGTCTGCTCATCGGTGAAGACAGCAAAGGAGCATGACGCGATGGGCAAGATGACGGCGTTCCTCAACTGGATCGACGCGCGCTTTCCGCTGACGGCGACCTGGAGGGCGCATCTTTCAGAGTATTACGCGCCGAAGAACTTCAACTTCTGGTACTACTTCGGCTCGCTGGCGATGCTGGTGCTGGTGATGCAGATCGTCACCGGCATTTTCCTCACCATGCACTACAAGCCCGATGCCGCGCAGGCCTTCGCTTCGGTCGAGTACATCATGCGCGACGTCGACTGGGGATGGGCGATACGCTACATGCATTCCACCGGCTCGTCGTTGTTCTTCGCGGTGGTGTACCTGCACATGTTTCGCGGCCTGATTTACGGTTCCTACCGCAAGCCGCGCGAGTTGCTGTGGCTGCTGGGCGTGCTGATCTACCTGTGCCTGATGGCGGAGGCCTTCTTCGGCTACCTGCTGCCGTGGGGCCAGATGTCCTACTGGGGTGCGCAGGTGATCGTCAATATGTTCGCGGCCATCCCCTTCGTCGGTCCGGACCTTGCGGTGTGGATCCGCGGCGACTACGTGGTTTCCGATGCGACGCTGAACCGTTTCTTCGCCTTCCACGTGATCGCGATCCCGCTGGTGCTGCTGGGCCTGGTCGCCGCGCACCTGGTGGCGCTGCACGAGGTCGGCTCCAATAATCCGGACGGCATCGAGATCAAGAAAAAAAAGGATCCGAAGACCGGCATTCCGCTCGACGGCATTCCCTTCTTCCCCTATTACGTGGTGAAGGACATCTTCGGCGTGATGGTATTCCTGATGGTATTCAGCGTCATCGTGTTCTTTGCGCCGGAGATGGGCGGCTACTTCCTCGAGCACAACAATTTCGTGCCTGCCGATCCGCTCAAGACCCCGGCCCACATCGCTCCGCTGTGGTACTTCACCTCGTTCTATTCGATCCTGCGCGCCGTGCCGCCGTTGCTCGGCTCGCAGTTTCCGGGCGTGCTGGCAATGGGGCTTGCGGCGATGGTCTTCTTCTTCCTGCCGTGGCTGGATCGCGGCGCCGTCAAATCGATCCGCTACCGGGGGGCGGTCTACAAGACCGCGCTGGCGCTGTTCGTGATCTCCTTCCTGGTGCTGGGCTATCTCGGCACCGTGCCGACCAACGTCTGGGGCCAGTTCGGCGGCTGGCTGGGCGGCGCGGAACGCGCGACCGTGGTGGCGCGCATTTTCACGGTCATCTATTTCCTGTTCTTCCTGCTGATGCCCTGGTACACAAAGATTGACAAGACCAAGCCGGAGCCTGAGAGGGTGACACGGTGAGAAGATTCATTCTCGCATTGCTGTTCGCGCCGGCCGCGGTCCATGCCGCATTCGGGGGCATCGAGCTCGATCGCGCCGACATCGATTCCGACGACGTGCTGTCGATCCAGCGCGGCGCAAAGGTGTTCGTCAACTACTGCCTGAACTGTCACTCCGCGACGGCGATGCGCTACAACCGCCTGATGGATCTCGGGCTGACCGAGCAGCAGATCAAGGACAATCTGCTGTTCACGGGCGAGAAGGTCGGTGATCCGATGCACATTGCTGCCAGCAAAAAAGACCAGCGGGAATGGTTCGGCGTCGCGCCGCCGGATCTTTCCGTGATCGCCCGCTCGCGCGGCGTGGACTGGCTTTACACCTACATGCGCAGCTTCTATCGCGACCCGGCGGGCGTGACCGGCTGGAACAACCTGGCGTTTCCGAATGTCGCCATGCCGCACGTGCTCTGGCAGCTGCAGGGCACCCAAGTCCTGAAATCCGAGATCGAGGACCGCGGCGGGCACAAGGTCGAGCACAGGAAGCTCGTGCTGCAATCCCCCGGAATCCTATCGCCGCTGGAGTATGACAAGCTCGCGCGCGATCTGGTGAACTACCTTGCCTACATGGGCGAGCCGGCCAAGACCCGGCGCGTCCAGATCGGTATCGCCGTCCTGTTCTTCCTGTCGCTCCTGCTTATGCTCAGTTGGCTGCTCAAAACGGAGTACTGGAAAGACGTGCACTGACCAATTTACCCAGGTAACGGCCCATGATGACCCTTTATTCGGGCACCACCTGCCCATTCAGCCAACGCTGCCGCATCGTACTGTACGAAAAGGGGATGGATTTTCAGATTATCGACGTGGACCTCTACAACAAGCCGGAGGACCTGGCGGTGATGAACCCGTACAATCGCACCCCGGTGCTGGTGGAGCGCGACCTGATCCTGTACGAGTCGAACATCATCAACGAATACATCGACGACCGCTTCCCGCATCCGCAACTGATGCCGGCCGATCCGGTGATGCGCGCGCGCGCGCGGCTGTTCCTGTTCCGTTTCGAGAACGAGCTGTTCTCCAACGTCGATGCGATCGAGGGCGGCACCCAGAAGCAGGCCGAAAAGGCACGGCAGATTATCCGCGACAACCTGACGCAGATCGCGCCGGTGTTCGTCAAGCAGAAGTACATGCTTGGCGAGGAATTCTCGATGCTCGACGTGGCGATCGCGCCGCTGCTCTGGCGACTGGACTTCTACGGCATCCAGTTGCCCAAGCAGGCCGCACCCTTGATGAAGTACGCCGAGCGGCTGTTCAGCCGCCCCGCTTTCATCGATTCGCTCACGGCTTCCGAAAAGGTGATGCGCAAGTGAAGGAAACCGCGACCACCCCCTATCTGATCCGCGCGATCTACGAGTGGTGCTGCGACAACGGGCTCACTCCGTACATCGCGGTCAAGGTGGACGAGACCACCAAGGTCCCGACCGAGTACGTCAAGAACGGGGAAATAGTACTCAACGTAGGCGCCGACGCCACCCGCAATCTGAAGATCGGCAACGACCTGATCCAGTTCTCGGCGCGTTTCGGCGGCACCTCGCGAGAGATCTCGGTGCCGATCACCGCGGTGGCGGGAATCTTCGCCAAGGAAACTGGGCACGGCTTGGCGTTCCAGACGTCGCCGTCGTTGCCCGCGCCGGTGGTCACGCCGCCGAAGACCCACACCGGTTTACCGGACGATCATCGTCCCAAGCCACCGACGGGCCGCCGGCCGCGACTGCAGGTGATCAAGTAGGTCCGGCATCAGCGGTTTCGTGGCTTCGATGCTGGGCCTATAATGCGGCGCAAGCCGGCATAGCTCAGTTGGTAGAGCAGTTGATTTGTAATCAAAAGGTCGCGGGTTCGATTCCTGCTGCCGGCACCAGTGCCTCGTTGTACCGATCGAAAAGCCGCCACCTCGCGTGCGGGAGTGAAATGACAAGATTCTTTGCGTTTGGAGTGTTGTTGATCATCGCGGTCGCTGCGTCTGCACAGACGGCCGAGACGCCCATATTGACGGTCGAGCAGGCGCAGCAGCGTGCCCAGTACGCACGCGAACAGATGACCGCCGCCGAGCGCAAGGTGCGTGCCGCCGAGAAAAAGGAACAGGC
>JBOIFZ010000234.1:0-2052 GCA_050741735.1 Burkholderiales bacterium | reverse complement strand
GAGATAGGTCTCATGCCAAATGCCGACCGTGCCGTCCCTGCCGACGGCGCGGTTAAACGCCGCCCAGGCCGGAAAATGCCGGGCAGAAGTGTCATGCGCATAGGCCATGAGCTTGTCGAACGAGTCCCAATATTGCTGCACCAGGAAAGTCCGCCCGGACATATACAGACGATGCGACAGCAAACCAGCCTCTGGCTTGCGGTCAAGCTCGGCGAGCATCCGCGGCATGGCGGTGAAGACGGGCAGCCATTTATGCGCCGCCCATAGCTTGTTGAGCCGCATGCCGATCAGAAAAAGCACCAGAGGCGTGTCCGTGCGCGCCGTGTAGCGGCCGTTGAAAATTTCAGGCATGTCCAGTCTCCTCGCGAATGCGGATTCCTCGACGGTAGCACGGAGGCAGATTCTTGGCCTGCACCGCTGGAACACCGCGGAGGGGACCCCTTCCGAACCTTACTCGGCCGCACGGCGCGCTGGCTTACGATCTTGCTCTGGGACGAAAGCCATTTCGCCGCGCTTCCCGCCATGATCCTGCGCAATCAGCGTGTAGATCGCCGGCGTCACGAACAGTGTGAAAATCGTACCGATGCTCATCCCCGCCGCGATGACGATCCCGATCGCGAAGCGGCTCTTCGCGCCGGCGCCCTCGGCGACAATCAGGGGAACCATCCCGACCACCATCGCCGCCGTGGTCATGAGGATCGGGCGCAACCGCACGGAGGCGGCATGTTCGATCGCCTCGCGGCGGCCAAAACCTTCCTGCACCTGCAGCTTGTTGGCGAATTCGACCATCAGGATACCATGTTTGGAAATGAGGCCGATCAGCGTGACGAGTCCGATCTCCGAATAAATATTCATGCTCGCCGCGCCGGCAACTCCAAGGACGTTCAAAGGCAGAAGCGCGCCGAACATCGATGTCGGCAGGGCGATGAGAATAATGAAAGGATCGCGGAAGCTTTCGAATTGCGCCGCGAGCACAAGGAAAATCACGATCAGTGCGAAGACGAAAGTGACGATGAGCGTATTGCCTTCCTGGACGAACTGCCGGCTCTCTCCCTGGTAATCGACGCTGTAACCCTCCGGCAAAAGCTCCTTTGCCTTCTGTTGCAGAAAGCCGATGGCCTCGCCAAGCGTACGGCCGGGGAAAGGCACGCCCTGCAACGTCGCCGAGTTCAATTGCTGGAAAGTCGGCAATCCATTCGGCTGCACACTCGTCGAGAGACTCGCGACCGTCGCGAGCGAAACCAGCGCGCCGGAACTGGTGCGCAGCTGATAGCGGGTCAGCCAATCCGGCGTGAGCCGGAAGTCCCTCGGCACCTGCGGGATGACTTCGTAGCTGCGTCCATGCAGGCCGAAACGGTTGACATAATTTCCGCCTAGCAATGTGGCGAGCGAGGCGCCGATATACTGCATGTTGATGCCGAGGCGATTCGCCTTGTCCGCGTCGATCTTGAAGTCAATTCGCGGCATATCGAATTTGAGGTCGCTGTTGGCGAAGAGAAACAGCCCGCTGTCGCCCGCGGCTGTCTCGATCCCGGCCATGACATTCACGAGCTGACGATAATCGCCGGTGGTCCGGATCACGAATTGCACTGGAGGCCCGCCCGTCGAGCCAGGCAGCGACGGCCGGCCGAAGGCCAGGATCTCGGCTCCGGTGACCTTGGCGAGCTTCGGCTGTAGAGCCTCCATGATCTCCTTCTGATTGCGTTTGCGCTCGTCCCAAGGCTTCAACAGGAGGCCGCCAAAACCCTCGTGTACGCTGGGAGTTCCATTGATGATGAAAACGTGCTCTCTTTCAGGGAAGCCGCTGGCCGTCGCTTACACCTGCGCGGTCGCCTATTCCATAAAGTCGAGGTTGGCGTATTGGGGTGTCTTTATAATCGTGAAAATAACGCCCTGATCTTCCTCGGGCGCCAGTTCCTTCGGGGTAGAGGCAAACATCACGCCGGTGAGCGCCAGGACGCCCATGAGGATCAGGACGGTCAGAGCGCGAAAACCGAGAGTCTTGTGAAGCCGCCGCTGATAGCGCTGCCGCAGTCCGTTAAATACCCGGTC
>JBOIFZ010000233.1:0-2242 GCA_050741735.1 Burkholderiales bacterium | reverse complement strand
CGAACTCAATCTGACGCCAGAGCAAATCAACCTGCTGCTGATGCACGCGTGGGAGCTTGGGCCGATTTATTTCAATTACTATTTTTTTGACGAAAACTGCTCGTACTATCTGCTCGAGTTGCTGGAGGTTGCGCGGCCCGATCTCGACCTGACCCGCGGTTTCCGCTGGTGGGCGATTCCCTCCGATACGGTACGTGCTGTGGTCAAGCAAAAGGGATTATTGAAGCGTGCGGTGTACCGGCCATCGAACGCAACCGTGATTAGCCACCGGCTGGGACTCATGAACCCAGACCAACGCACCCTGGTGAAGGAGATGAGCCGCGGACGCATCGCGCCCGAAGATCCGGGATTCGCCGCCTTGCCTGAAGCTGCGCAGGCCCGTGTTCTGGAGGTAAGCTACGATTACCTGAATTATCTGCGCGCAACCGGCCGCAGCCCGGTGGAGGAACCGGAAGCTTTAGCGCGTACACTGCTCTTGGAACGCAGCCGCCTCGGCGTGGAGGCGAGCGAACCTCCGGTTCCCGTGCCGGAGGTTCGCCCCGACCAAGGCCATGGAACATCGCGCGTCGCTCTCGGCGGCGGCCGCCGCGATGGCGCGAACTTCGTCGAGCTGCGCGCCCGCATCGCTTATCACGACTTGATGGATCCGGAGGGCGGCTATGTCCGTGGGGCGCAAATCGAGTTCTTCGATTTTGCGGTGCGCGATTATGGAAACGACATTGGAGCGAGGCTCGAGGACTTGAAACTCGTGGACATCGTTTCGATCTCGCCGAGAAACGAGTTTTTTCGGCCGCTTTCCTGGAATATCGATGTGGGTTGGGCACGACGACGCATCAAAGATGGCAGCGAGCCGCTGGTATTCGGGGTACATGGCGGCCCTGGTCTCGCCTGGACCGTGCCCGATTCCCTCCACAGCAATACGATGGTCTACGCTTTCCTCGATTCGACAGCCCAGATCGACAAGAGCCTTGAGAACGGCTATGCGCTGGGCGCCGGTCCCAAATTTGGAGTGCTGACCGACTTCAGCGCGCGCTGGCGAGCCGAGGTCTATATAAGCGGTCAGCGCTTCTTCGCCGGCGATACCGATACCGCGTGGACCGCGGGATTGCGGCAGCGTTACACGCTGGCGACGGATTGGGCGCTACGCTTCGATTTATCGCACGAACACCAGGAAAAGCAGTCGTGGAACACCGTGCTGCTCTCGTTGCATTATTACTTCTGAAAATGAGAAATCCCGTCGCGGTGGCTCTTCCGATACTGTTGCTGGCCGGCTGCACGCCGCTTTTCTTCCAGCCACACCGCATTCAGGTGCTCACGCCCGACCAGCTCGGGCTCGCGTACCAAGAGGTGCATTTTCCGACGGCCGACGGGCTCGAACTCCATGGCTGGTTCCTGCCGGCGAAAGGCTGCGCGGCGGGCACCGTTCTCCACCTGCACGGCAATGCGGAGAACATCAGCACCCACGTCGCTGGCGTCGCCTGGCTCCCCGCGCGGGGTTTCAATGTTTTTCTCATCGACTACCGCGGCTACGGTGCGTCCGAAGGCCAACCCACCCTCGATGGCGCGCAGAAAGACATCGACGCCGCAATGAAGACGCTGCTCGAGCGCACCGACGTCGAAAAAGACCGGATCGTGTTTTACGGCCAGAGCCTGGGCGGCGCGCTCGCTGTGTACAACGTCGCGCACTCGCCTTTTCGTGATCACATTCGCGCGCTCGTGATTGAGAGCACATTCTCCGACTACGTCGAGATCGCCCGCGAGAAACTCGCCGGCCACTGGTTCACCTGGCCGTTACAATGGCTGCCGTCGCTCACCGTGGACAACCGATACAGTCCGCTGCTGGCGGTGAAGATGATTAGTCCGATCCCTCTACTCATCATCCAAGGAGACCAGGACGCGATTGTTCCGGTTCATGATGCTCGGCAGTTGTACGACGCCGCGCTGGAACCAAAACAATTGTGGATCGTGCCCGGCGCCCGACACATTCAGGCGATGCGCCAAGAGGCCCAGCGTGACAGGCTGGTCGCCTACTTGCGCGAGGTGCTCGCCGCGAGTACGAAGGCTCGGTAGCCGCTGGGCTACTGCAAACAATCGGATCGGGGTCGGGGATCGGGGTCAGGTCTTGAATCTTGAAAGTAAAAACAAGTCGGCCTCGGATTTCGAATGAGGTTACGCCGCTCTCAGTGCGTCTACGATGTTCATGCGCGCGGCGCGGGCGGCAGGAAGGAAGCCGCCGGCAAAT
>JBOIFZ010000232.1:0-15200 GCA_050741735.1 Burkholderiales bacterium | reverse complement strand
GTCAACGTGCCGCGGGCGGGCCGACATGCACCTTGCATAACCACCGACATCCGGTTGCCACCGCCGCCTGAGAATGAAAAAAATGGACATCCGCAACAAGACTTACGGCGATGTGCTGGTGCTCTCGCCCGAGGGCAGGATCGACCACGCCAACAGTGAAGAATTCCGCCAGGCCCTCGAACCGCTGATCCAACGCTGCAGCGTCAACGGCGAGCGCCTGGTGCTGGATCTCGGCGGCGTGGATTACGTGAGCAGCGCCGGACTGCGTTGTTTCATGCTGGCGGAAAAGCAGGCCAAGTCCCAAGGCGGCACCATCGTGGTTGCGGCGATGCAACCCGTCGTGAACGAGATCTTCGAGATCAGCCGATTTACCCTGGTATTCGAAACTTTCGCCACGGTGCGCGACGCCCTGGCGAAGGTCTCGCCCGCCGCGCTAAAGGCCTTCGGCGCCTCCTGGTGACCATGCGGGTACGCTTCTGGGGGACGCGCGGCTCGATCCCGGTCGCGCTGACTTCCGCCGACATCCGCCACAAAATCGAGCAGGCGCTCGCCCTGGCGATTGCCAGCGGCGTGGACTCCCCCGAGAAGCTGCACACCTTCATCGAGCACGACCTGGATTTCAGCATTTCCCACACCTACGGCGGGCATTCGTCGTGCGTGGAGTTCGAAACCGGGCGTGCAGAATACCTGGTCTGCGACATGGGCAGCGGCGCCCGCGCGTTCGGCAACAGCATCATTTCGCGATGCGACGGCGGACCGCCTCCGCTCATCAACGTGATCATGTCCCACGTGCACTGGGACCACATCATGGGTTTTCCCTTCTTCGCTCCCGCCTATGTACCGGGGGCACGCATCCGCATCCATGGCTGTCACGACGTGCTCGAGCAGGCGTTCCGGCTGCAGCAGTCGGCGCCTTGCTTCCCGGTGGATTTTTCGCGGCTCGCCGCCGATATCGAATTCGTGCAACTCAAGGCCGGCGCCAGTTACGACGTCGCCGGTTTCAAGGTCACGCCCAAGCTGCAGCGGCACACCGGCGACTCCTACGGCTACCGCTTCGAGCGCGACGGAAAAATCGTGGTGTACTCGACCGATTCCGAGCACAAGCTGGAAGATCCGGGCGAAACCCGTGGCTACGCCGATTTCTTCCGCAACGCCGACCTGGTGATCTTCGACGCCATGTACTCGCTGCTGGACGCGGTGTCGGTGAAGGAGGACTGGGGACACTCGAGTAACATCGTCGGCGTGGAGATGGCGCAGATGGCGAATGTCAAGCATCTGTGCATGTTCCATCACGAGCCTGCGTTCGACGACGAACGCATTGAATCGGTGCTCAAGGAAACCATCCGCTTCGAGAAACTGACCCGCACGGAGCAGCCGTTGACGGTAACTGCGGCGTACGACGGCATGGAAATCGAGTTGTGACACAAGCCCCGCAGACCGGACCAAGCGACGGGGAAGCGCCGCAGGGCGGACAAAGCCGTTCCTGGAGCGAACGCGCGCTCATGCGTGTGCTGGTCGGCGGTCACGGGCGGCCGCTGGGCGCCGCAGTACTGGTGCTCCTGCTTTTGATCTCTTTCGCGCCCGACCTGCGCGTGTTGACCCAGCTTCGGCTGGCGCTGTTCGACAGCTATCAGACCATTGCACCGCGGGTGCGCGCTTCCGCCCCGGCGGTGATCGTCGCCATCGACGAGAAAAGCCTCAAGGAACTTGGCCAGTGGCCGTGGCCGCGTACCGTGATGGCGGAGCTCATCGAAGCAATCGGAGAAACCGGTCCAGCGGCGATCGGCGTGGACCTGCTGATGCCGGAACCCGACCGCATGTCGCCCGTCAACCTGGCGGGGCTGATCGAGCGCATGGACGCCAGACTCGCCCACCGCCTGGCACAGTTGCCCGACAACGACGCCGTCCTCGCGGAATCGCTACGCCGCTATCCGGTGGCTCTCGGAATCGCCGGCGTGGAACAGGCAGAAGCGGGCACCGCGGCAACCGGCCGCACCGCGCCGTTTCGCGTTCACGGCTCGGAGCCCACGCCGCACCTGTGGCAGTTTGCCTGGGCACTGCGCAGCCTCCCGCAACTCGATGGCGCCGTGCGTGGTCATGGCCTGCTGAGCGTGGATACGCGCGGCGGAGTCGTGAACCGCGTGCCGCTGGTCGCGTCGGTAGCCGGGGTGCTGACCCCGGCACTGTCGATAGAGCTGCTGCGCATAGCCAGCGACATGCCGGGTTTCTCGATCACGGCGGACGGCGGCGGCGTTCGAAGCATCGGCGTCGCAGACACCGTGATACCCGCCAACCCCGACGGCTGGGTTTGGGTGCACTTCAGTGCGCACGACGAGGCCCGCTTCGTATCGGCGCTCGACGCAATCCGTGGCGACATCGATCCCGAACTCATCCGCGGCAAGATTGCGCTGGTCGGTGCAACCGGACTGGGATTGTTCGATTACCAGACCACGCCCCTGGGCGAGCGCATGCCGGGAATCGAGATTCACGCGCAGATCATCGAGAACATATACGAGGACAGCCTGCTGCGCCGGCCCGGCCATTTCGAGCAGCTGGAGCGCTTGCTGCTGCTCGGCTGCGGGCTGATCCTGATACTCGCGGTCCCGGCAGCAAAGCCGAGGACGGCCGCACTGATTTACGGGGCCGTGGTCGCCGGACTGCTCGTGCTCGGCTTCGCCCTGTACTACTGGAAGCAATTGCTGCTCGATGTCGCGTGGCCAACGACCGCGGCGACCGTGCTGTTCGGCGTCATGCTCACCGGGGCACTGGCCGAGGCCGACCGCCAGCGCCTTGCGCTCAGGCGCGCGCTGGAAGCCGAGCGCGAAGCGGCGGCCCGCGCTGCCGGCGAACTGGAAGCGGCACGACGCATCCAGATGGGAATGCTGCCGCCGCCATCGGCAAATTTCTATGGCGATCCGCGCTTTTCACTGCAGGCGCTGATCGAGACCGCGAAGTCGGTCGGCGGCGATCTCTACGATTTCTTCAAGCTCGACGCCGACCGGCTTTTCTTCATGGTCGGCGACGTTGCCGGCAAGGGACTGGCGGCGAGCATCTTCATGGCGGTGAGCAAGGCCCTGTACAAGAGCGCGGCCTTGCGCAGCCGCCTGGAGGACGGTGCGGTCATCGGCGAAGTGATGCGGGCCGCCAATGATGAAATCGCGCGCGACAATCCGGAGATGCTGTTTGTCACCGTATTCGCCGGTATCCTCGATCTGAACTCCGGCGAACTCGATTACTGCAATGCCGGGCACGACGCCCCCTACCTGCTGCACGCGCAACGTCCGGCGCCGATACATCTCGACAGCGATTCGGGGCCGCCGTTGTGCGTCATCGAAGGTTACAAGTATCAGTCCGAGCGCTACCGGATGACGCCGGGCGAATCACTTTGCCTTTATACGGATGGCGTGACCGAAGCGATGAATTCAGGCGGTGAGCTCTACGGCCGCCGCCGGCTGTTCCCGGTGCTTACGGCAGCGCTTGCGGCCAGCGATGCGGTGAAGCTGGTGGATGCGGTGCGCGATGACGTGCGCGAATTTGTCGGCGCCACCGAGCGCTCGGACGATCTCACCATCCTGGCGCTGCGCTGGAATGGCGGCAGCCTGTGAGAAAAACGGGAACGACGAGGCAGGGAATGTGCGCAGGCAGATCAGCGCACGACGATTTCGACGCGCCGGTTCCTGGGTTCGGCGGTGTCCGCGGCGGTGCCCACGATCGGCTCACGTTTGCCACGACCGGCGACTTTGATGTCCTTCCCGGGAATGCCGCGACGGGTCAGATCTTCGCGCACCCGCTGTGCGCGCTGCAAGGAGAGCTGGTCGTTGTATTCCGTGGTCCCGACAGCGTCGGCGTGACCAATGACCGAGATCTCCGGATCGGGGCGCGCCGCGATTTCGGCGAAAACGCGCTCGATTTCGCGCTCGGACTCGGGCGTGAGTTCGTCCTTGCCTTCGAGGAAATACAGCAGAAATGTAGCCGGACGGACGGGCAATGCAGTCAGCGAGGCGGTGAAAGCCCGCTTCGCCAGATCTGCATCGTAGGTGAACGATTCGACGCGCCCGAAGCCTTCGATACGCGCCGCCGCATAGGGCTGGTCGAGGACGACGGGGGGGCTGCCCGCACTCCGGACCACCACGGCGCCCACGGATCCGTTAGCCTTGGGCAGCAGCACGACGAGGTCATTGCTTGCCTGACCCGGCCCGGACGCGGAATCGAGGGGTGCGATCTGGGTGCACGCCCCAAGAACCAGTGCAATCGCGAGAATTACCGGCGCATGAACAAAACGCATCGTTACTTGGTGGCCGATTCGTCAACTTTCACGACGAACTCGGTGCCGCGCACGCCCATGATTGCCGCCGGCGTTCTTATCCGCATGGCTTCAGGCGACTGCTTGACGATCTCGCCGGAGACCACAGCGAGCGTGCCCTTTTTCAGCGCGGTGTCGAACTCGCCTTTGTGGGTAGTGCTGTCGAACACGAAGCGCTCGATCACCAGTTCGCTGTTGGGGCCCGCCGACAACAGGCTGTTGTCCTGGAAGGTGATGCCTACCGAACCATCGGGTCCGGTCTTCACGGTATCGCGCGCCTGGATCGTGGCGCCGACCGGCGCGGGAAGGCGCTTGCCGTCGCGTTCAATCTGCACCTCGCCCTTCGACACTTTGACGCGTCCTGCTTCCGCAGCCAGCGCGGGCAATGCGACCACTGCGCACAGCAGCAGCAAAAAGCCGAAGATCATGAAATCTCTTTGTAACATCAACACTTTTCTCATTTGTCGCCCCTTCGTAGGTAACTGGGCAGGCAGAGGACGCCGGCGCACAACCTATCGTGCAAGAAGCATGCACATTCCCATCATAACAGCGGGTCCGGCCTTTGCTGGGAAGAGAAAATGCCAGTCCAATCCAGGAAAAGCGTGAAGCGCCTGAGCCGCACATTCCCCGCCCAGTTGAGGGCTTTCGAGCAGGTGAAGACCCTGATCGACGAATTCGGTGAAGCGGCCGGACTCGGCCGCGAGGATCGCCACAAACTGACGCTAATTGTCGAGGAATTGTTCACCAATACCGTGACCCACGGGCACCGCGGGGACAGCAATGCGCCGGTGCAGATTTCGCTGGAAGACACCGCTGCGGGGGTGCAACTGACCTATGAAGATTCGGCACCGCAGTACGATCCTCTGGCCGCCAGCCGTCGCACCGACTTCGAATCCACCATCAGCGAGCGACGCGTCGGCGGCCTGGGCTTGTTCCTGACCATCGGCCTGACCAACGGTGCCGACTACTTGTTCGTCGAAGGCCACAATCGCATTTCCCTCACCCTGGTGCCGAGCCGCGACTAGCAGGCGCGACATCGTCCCCCAGCCAGCGCCACGCCAGCGCTGCGCGGCGCACCGCGATATTCAGCAGATATAGCAACAAAGCCAGTACCGCCAGCCACGGCCACAGCGTGCGCGAGACGCGGCTGTGGTCGCCGTTGTGCGCAAACACTTCGGCGATGCTGGGCGCAAGCTTGCCCCCCGTCTCCTCGGCCAGCGTGCGCAGCAGTTCGAGATTCGGCGGCAATGCGCGGTATTCGTCCGGGTAAGCGTAAAAAAGCCGGCGGCTGCCGGTGCGGCCCACTGCCAGCCGGGACAGACCCGGCGAATCCGCGAGTTCGAAGCGCAGCGCCGCGCCGCTCGCCAGAGGCACCCGCAGCCGGTACGCGCCGGCCCCGCTGTGGCGCAGTTCCACCGTTGTCGTCGCGCCATCGGGCCCGCTCACCCGCACCCGCGGCGCCAGATCATCGCGGAAATGCCCGTCCGCGGTGAGCGCATTCAGGCTGATCACGGCTTCGCCGCCTTGACGCGATACGCGGAAATCGAGTTCTTCCCCGGAATCGCGGCGCATGGTTTCGCGCGTAAGCTGCGCCCACAGCTTGCCGTAACCCGGCCAGTCGAGCCAATTCACCGCCCAGCGGTTCTTCACGTCGGAAGTAAACACCACCACCTTGCCGAGCCCGTACTGCCAGCGCGCCAGCAGCGGCGATCCGGATTGCGAAACCAGGAAAACTTCGGCGTTGTCGCGCGCCGTGGCACTCACGTAGCCCTTCAGCGGCGGCGCCTGCTCGAAGTCCACGCCGCGGAAAGCCTCCATGCGGCGCTTGACCACCGGCTTGAATGCATCCTCCAAAAGGTTCGAGCGCACCGCACGCTGCGTCTCCTCGATGAAAATCTGCGGCACCGCTTCGGCGCTGACGGTGGCATAGGCGCGCCCCCCGCCCCACCTGGCGATGTTGCCCATCAGTTCGAGGTTGGCGCCTTCGCCGATCGCCACCGTGGAAACCACGATCTTCTCGTCGGTCATGCGCTTGACCAGTCCCTCGAAATCCGCCGGGTGGGTATCGCCGTCGGACAGCAGGATCACGTGCTTGGCCTTGGCATCGGTCTTCTGCAGCAACCGGTAGACCATGCTGAGCGCGGGATAGATGTTGGTCTGGCCGCTCGCCTGGATGCGGGTAATCTGGTCTTCGGCCTTGCGCTTGGCGCGCACGTACTGCATCGGCACCGAAATGTGCGTCTGCGAATCGAATGCCACCACCGCGAACTGGTGCTGCTCTTCCAGCAGATCAAGCGCCGCGCGCGTGGCCTCCTTCGCCAGTTCCATC
Organism: Burkholderiales bacterium; assembly: GCA_050741735.1. Classification (GTDB taxonomy): domain Bacteria; phylum Pseudomonadota; class Gammaproteobacteria; order Burkholderiales; family JACQAP01; genus JACQAP01. Next base: position 8,568 of record JBOIFZ010000232.1, on the reverse strand, counting down.
TTGCGCCCCCTCATGCTGTAAGACCGATCGAGCGCAATTACCAGCGCAAAGTCCTTGCGCTTTTCCTGGGCGCGGAACTGCACCGGCAGCACTTTCTCCACCGGCGTGCCGCTGTAGCCCTGCTCGCCGTAGACATTCGCGCCGGCAGCGAACAACAGTCCGCCGCCGCTATCGCGCACGTAGGACTCGATCGCCTGCATTTTCGCGGGCGCGATCGCCTTCGCCGGCGTATCGCTCAGGACCAGCGCGTCGTAGGGCGCAAATGCGGCGGCAGACTCGGGAATATCAGCGGGTGCCGCGACATTGACTTCGATGCCTTCGCGCGCCAATGCATCGCGCAAGTAACCGGCGGCTCCGGGCTGGCCCTCGACGTACAGCACGCGCGGCGCCCTGGCGACCCACGCGGACTGCTGCACACGATTGTTGTCGGGCACGCGGTCGCCTTCGGCAATCAGTTCCGCCGCCAGCGTGTTGCTGCCGACGCTGGATAGTTGAATCTCGAAGGAGACGCGGTTCAGTCCCGCCGTCAGGCGCACTGCGCGGTTGCCGAGCACGGTGTTACCGGTCCTGAGCACCACGCGCGCGCGTGGCTCGCCCGGCGAGAACACGCGCACGCTCACGGTTACGGGTTCGCCCTCGCGCATGCCCTGCGGCACTTCGATGCCTTCCAGCCAGGCGTCGCCGTCATCGCGCACTTTCGCCGGGATCGGAAACACCCGGACTTTGGCTTCCTTAAGCCGCGCCAGCACGCGCCACACATCACCTTCGGTCTGGTTGCCGTCGGTAAGCAGCACCAGCCGCTTGACGCGATCGCGATCCAGCCCCAGCAGCGCTTGGTCGAGCGCGCGCTCGAGGTTGGTCGCCGCCCGGTCGATTGCGCCTTCACGCGGGCTGCCTTCGGTGACCGCGAGATCGCGCACCTGTTCGGGCTTCTCCAGCAGCACCGGCCGATCGGCGAACGCGAGGTAGCGTGCCTGCGCCGGCTTGCCTTCGCGATCGGCATCGCCGATCCAGGCGAGCGCCGAGTCGATGAAGGACGATGACACGCTGCGCGAGACATCCAGCGCGTACACCACTGCGACATCGTCCGCTCCGGCGTGCCACTGCGGCCCCATCAACGCCAGCGCCAGCATGGCTACCGCCAGGCTGCGCAAAACGGTAACCACTGCGAGGTGCCTGCGGCAGAGATTGGTGCGGGTTCCATGCGCAGCCCACCACAGCAGTGGAATCGCCACGAGCAGCAGCAACGGCCAGGTGTGCTGAATGCTGATCGCCATGCTCATACCGTTACCCGCCGGTTCCACGTCCACCACTCGAATATCAGCAATAGCGCCGCAGCCAACAGCAAGGCCGCCCAGGGATCGAGGGGGAATCGCGGCGCCTGCGCCGCTTCGATGGCGGCGGACTGCAGCGGCGCCAGCGGCGAACGGTTGAGATCGGTCACGCGCCGGTCGAGCAGGTTGGCCGCCACCCGCAGTCGCTGGCTGGCGGACACGGCTGTGAACATGCCCGGTTCGGTGACCTCGAACAGCGTGCCGCCGGGAACGGCCTGCGCCGGCAGCTCGGTGCCATCCGGCGCTACGACTCGCGCCTTTGCCACGGGCACTTCGACCACACCCAATCCGGCTGCGAAAGCGCCGCGTTCGCCCGCCAGCCAGTCCAGCGCATTGCCGAGGAATAGCGGAAATTCGGCGTGCAGCGCGAAGTTGGAATCCTCCAGGCCGAAAGCGAACGACACCCGACGCGCAGCACCCTGGTGCGCCACCACCAGCGGCAAGTTGCCGCGCGCGCTCACCAGCACCACATCGTGCTCGCGGGCGCCGCTTGCCGGGCGCGTCGCCACCGCATGCTCGACGACGAGATCGCGCAGCGAAAGGTTCTCGAGTAGCGGATGCGCGCCATCCCAGGCCGCCACCGTGACGTCGGCGATCTCCTTGCCCGGCGCCGGCAACCATGACACCGAGTTTGGCCGGAACAGCAGCGCCGGCGCGACCGGCTGCGTCCCGGGGGCAAATCGGTCGAACACCCATACATCGATGTCGCGGCGTTCGGCGAAGCGCTGCGGCGACATCGCCGTGAGCTGCACCCGCGGTTGCGCGCGCAAGGACTTCTCGAGGTAGGGATTACCGTTGCTCACCAGGCCCACTCGCACCACCCGCCGCATCGGCAGCAATGCGTAAGCGACATCATCGGCCTCCAGGCCGTCTCCTGGCATGGCGAGCGAGGCGCGCACCGGACCTGCCTCCAGACTGGATATGTCGATCAGTTGCGCGCGCGCGCCGCCGGCGGGTACGTTCACGGTCCTGGAAATGCGCCGGCCGCCGACACCGGCAATCGCGATCTCGATGCTCCTGTCCGCGCCGCCGGCGTTGCTGATCTCGACAAAGGCTTGGTAGCGGCGCGGATCCGCAGGCAGCGGCCGCACTTCGAACGCAGTGATGCCGGCGTTCTCGACCGGCTCGAACACCGACTCGAGACTGGCCGACTTCGGCACCCCGGTGATCTGCACCCCGTCGCTGATCACCACGGTTTCCGCGTCGCCGGCCTGCGCAATGTCCGGCACCCGCGGCGTGCCGCCGTAAGCGACTTGCAGCTGCTGCAGGCGTTCGAGCGCCGCGTCACGGTACTCGAAACCGGGAGTGGCAATGCGCCGCATGGTATCGACCAGCATCACCTGGGTACCCGGGCTGCGCGCTGCGAGCCTAGCGCGCGCCTTGGCCAGCGCGTGACTCCAGCGGGTCGCACCGTCGGTTGTGCGGGTGGACAGCGTCGGCGAGTTGTCGAGCACGAGGACAAGCCTGTCGGCGGCCTCGCCCGCGCCGGTCAACTGCGGCCTGGTCACGGCGACGACGATGCTTACGGCAATGACCGCGGCCAGCAGCAACGACAGCCACCAGCGCAGGCGGTCGCGGTTGCGATGGCTCTCCCGCAACACCCGGTCCCAGATCAGACTGGAGGGCACCAGCAACCTGCGCGGGGGCGGCTTCAGCAGATACAGCGCGGTCACGACCAGCGCGGCGGCAAGCGCCGCAATCGCGGCCCACAGAGGCGAAGCCGAAAGCAGGTTCATCGCAACAATCCTTGCTCGCGCAACGCTTTCAGCATCAGGTCCTCGAGCGGTGTGGCCGTCGTGGCGCGCAGATAGCCCCAGCCGTGACTGCGGCAGAAGGCTTCGATCTCGGCGCAATAGCGCAGGAAAGTTTCGTGATAGGCCTTCACCAGGTCCGGCGTCACGCGCACCCGTGCAGTGCCGCCTTCCTCCGAGTCCACCAGCAGCACTTCATCCGCGAGCACCGGGTCGAGTTCGTCGGGGCTCATCACGTGCACCGCGAACACGTCGTGGCGGAACTGGCGTATCACCTGGAAGCTGCGCTCGAAACCCTCGCGGTCGAGGAAGTCGGAGATCACCACCGTCAGCCCGCGGGTGCGCCGGGCGCCGAAGAAGCTGCGGAACGCCGACTGCAGGCTGGTGCCGCCGCCGGCCTCGATGCGCTCGAGAAAATGCAGCGCACGCCACACCTGGTTCTTCCCGCTCCGGGCCGGCATCTCCCTGACCGCCCCGTCGGAAAAGGCGATGATGCTGACCCGGTCGTGGTTGATCAGGCCTATGTAGGCCAGCGCTGCGGCGAACTTGCGGGCGAAGTCGAACTTGGACGGGGCGCCGAAATCCATCGAGCGGCTGACGTCGAGGAATATGTAGACCGGCAGGGCCGCCTCTTCCTCGAACAGCCTCAGGATCAGCCGGTCCAGCCGCAGGTACGTGCCCCAATCGAGGTTGCGGGTGTCGTCGCCGGGCGAGTACGGCCGATAGTCGGTGAACACCATCCCCGAGCCGGTGCGGCGAGAGCGATGATGGCCGCGCAGGTGGCCCGCCACGGGACGGCGGGTAAGCATGGTGAGATGCTCGAGCTGGCGAAGAAATTCTTCGCTGAACAGCAGGCTTTCCTGGACCAAGTTGGGTGCCTCAGTGGGACCGCATGGCAGCCGCCATGGAACCGGTGAATATCCTTAAACGGCGGTTACCCGGCAATCGGGCAGGGATTCTCCTGCCGGGAGGGCTGGATCAGCGTCTGCCGCGTCGATCTTCCCGACCGAGGCAGTCATTCCTTCGGTTCCGGCACCCACTCGAGGATCCTGGCGAGCATCGTGTCGGTATCGATGCGTCCGGCTTCGGCCTCGAAGTTGAGCAGAATCCGGTGCCTTAGCGCCGGCAACGCCACTGCGCGCACGTCCTCGCAGGACACATAGACACGGTCATTCATCAACGCGTGTACTTTCGCGCCCAGGATCAGCGCCTGGGTTCCGCGCGGGCTGGAACCGAAACGCACATACTTTTTGCTCATTTCGTGTGCCTGGGACGATTCCGGGTGGGTCGCCAGTGTCACCCTGACCGCGTAATCCTGCACCGGCCGCGCCACCGGAATGGCGCGCGCGGTTTCGCGCATCTCCAGAATCTCGCCCTGTCGCAGCACCCGGCGTACCACCGGTTCCTTCTGCCCGGTGGTGCGGTCGACGATCAGATGCAGTTGCTCCACGTCCGGGAAATCGAGCTTGAGCTTGAAGAAGAAGCGGTCCATCTGCGCCTCGGGCAGCGGATAGGTGCCTTCCATCTCGATCGGGTTCTGCGTTGCCAGCACGAAGAAGGGCTGGTCCAGCGCGTGGGTGCGGCCGGCTGCGGACACGCTGTTTTCCTGCATCGCTTCCAGCAACGCCGATTGGGTCTTGGGCGTGGCGCGGTTGATTTCGTCGGCGAGCACCATGTTGGCGAAGATCGGGCCGTGCTGGAACTCGAAGGCTTTGCGGCCGGATTCGTCTTCGCGGACTATGTTGGTGCCGATGATGTCGCCCGGCATCAGGTCGGGGGTGAACTGGATGCGCGAGAACTTCAGGTGCAGCACGTCCGCCATGGTCTGCACCAGCTTGGTCTTGCCCACCCCCGGGATCCCCTCCAGCAGTACGTGGCCGCGCGCAAGCAGGCAGGTCATCACCCCGGAGATGATCTCGTCGTTACCAACGATGACGCGCGAAATCTCGTCGCGGACAAGCTGGAACTGATCGCGGAAGGCCTGGATCTGGCGGTCGACGACGGTATTCATTTCTTCTCACTTTCATGCAGTTTCAGGAAGTATTCTTTGACGGCCTGTTTCTGGCGGATCGGGATGCGTTCGACGCTCATCGCGTTCTCGCGGTCGAAGTTCAAGCGCGCGCGCACGTCCTCGAGGCCGAGCAGCGATTTCTGCTCCTGGCTGGCAGAATAGAACCAGCCCTGGTCGGCCTTTTCGTCGTCGTTGTCGGCGTCGTCTCGGCGTTGGATGGCTTCGAGCTTGAGTTGCGCGTCCAGGCGACCGGTCGCCGCACCTTCCAGCGCCAGCGCCTCGGAGTCCCCCTCGGCGCTGCCGCTCATGTTGCCGTCGCGGGCCGGATCATCGTCATTTCTGCGCGTCACCGCGCCCTGGCGAAACATGGTGCCGCCGCGGATGTCCGCGTTGCCGGTATCCGGCGAAGCGGTCGCATTGGGAGCGTTGTCGCTGGAATCGAACTGGCTTGCGGTCAGCGCGCTCCTCTGCGATGTGGGGATCATCGCATCCTGCATCCGCCGCTTGACCTCGCTTACGCGCCTCTGCACCTCGAGCTGCTGGTTGGCCTCCTGGAGGGCATTCACCACGCGGCCGATCGCATCCTGGTCGACCCTGGCGTTGATGCTGCTCAGGTCGCGGCCGCCTTCCGCGAGCCTTTCCTCGATGCCGGCGTCCAGGCCCTTTTCACTGTCTGACAGCGGCCTGGGCTCGTACTTCTCCGGCGCACCCGCGCCCTGGTCGCCGGCCTCGGCGCGCATTTTCCGCAGCAACGCCAGCGCCTCTTCGTTGCGCCCGGCCCGAAGCGCTTCCGCGGCCTTTTCGAAGCGCGGGTTCGCCCTCATGGCCTCGGCCAGCCTGACCAGCCCCTCGCGCGCAGCAGCGGCCTCCATGTTGGCCTGCTCGATTGCATCGCGCGCCTGCGCGGCTGCGCGCGCTTTCTCTCCGGCGGTCGCGTCGGCGCGCTGCAATTCCTCGAGCGCGCGATCGAGTTTCTCGAGATCGGGGTCCGGCGGTGCGCCTTCTAGAAGTGCGCGCAGGTCCTGCGTCTCCCTGGCCGCGGCCACTGCCGCAGCATCGGCACCGTCCCATGAATGCGATTGCCTTGGCGCGATCCAGGTGACCAGCAGCAGGGCCGCGCCCAGACCGGCAGCAGCGTACAGGCTGCGCGGCGGCCGGCCGGGGACGATCGCGCCGGGGTCGAGCCGGCGTGCGGTCGCGGCCGCGCGGGCAATTTGCAGTTGCGCAAACGGGGATGGCGCGGGCGTGGAAACGAACCAGTAAGCGGACTTCAGTTCGTCCTTCAGCCGGGCGCGTGCATCGGCCTCTCCTGCGGCTTGCGCCAGCGTCACCTGACGCAATGCGCGCCACGCGACGTAAGTCCCCAGCATCACCAGCGCCACAACGACCGCCGTCCGGGCGCCAGTTCCGACCACCGGAACTGCCGAGCTCAACGCAACGCCCACAATCTGGAAGGCAACCAGGGAGAACAGGACAACGCAGGCGCCGTAGGCGATCTCCTGAAGCGCCCGGCGCAACCACAGGCGGCGCTCGATGCTGCGCAGAACACTGAGTATGACTTCACTATCCTTCATGACCGGGGCGATTGTAGCGCAGCCGGGAAGCTCCATGCGAGGCAAGCGCGCGGAAGAACAAGGCAGGCATCGAACTGGCGCGATTGCGCCGCGTGATCTCGGGTAACATCTGGCGCAAAACGACGGAGGAGCAAGTGAAAGTGGCTCTGCGACTCGCGGCGGTGTTGTTCGGCTGCGCGTATACATGCATCGGTGCTGCGCAGCAGCCGCACATCGTCTACATCCTCGCCGACGATCTCGGCTGGAAGGACGTGGGTTACCACGGTAGCCCGATCAGGACGCCCAACCTCGACAGGCTGGCGCAAAACGGCGCACGCCTCGAAAAGTTTTATGCGCTTCCCTACTCGACCCAGACTCGCGCGGCGTTGATGACCGGCCGCTATCCGATGCGCTACGGCCTGCAGACGCTTTCCATCCTGCCGTGGAGCCGATACGGATTGCCGACCGATGAACGGATGTTGCCGCAGGCGCTGAAGGAAGCCGGCTACCGCACTGCGATGCTCGGAAAGTGGCAACTCGGCCATTTGAAGAAAGAATTCTGGCCGACCAGGCGCGGCTTCGACAGTTTCTACGGCAGCTACAACGGCGAAATCGACTATTTCAAGAGGACCAACAGGATCGGCGAGCCCGACTGGCACCGCAACGAACGGCAGGTGAAGGAGGCGGGCTACGTCACGACCCTGTTGGGCCGGGAGGCGGCCAGCCTGATTGCAAAGCACGACGCGGCCACGCCGTTGTTTCTCTACCTTTCCTTCAACGCGCCGCAGGTGCCGTTGCAGGCACCGAAGGAATACCTGGAAATGTACCAGGACATTGACGACGAAACCCGCCGCACCTATGCAGCGATGGTCACCGCACTCGACGACGCCATAGGAGGGCTGATTTCAGCGCTGGAATCGAAAGGCATGACGGCGAATACGCTGATCGTGTTCCATAGCGACAACGGTGGGGCGCTGCCGAACAAGTATGCGACCGGCGATGGCGATGTCGGGAAACCCGCCGCCGACAACGGCCCCTTCCAGGACGGCAAGGGCGGACTGCACGAAGGCTCGATGCGGGTGGCGGCGTTCGCCGCGTGGCCGGGTAGAATCCAGCCGGGTGTGGTCGCCGAACGCATCCACGTCACGGACATGTATCCGACTTTGCTGAAGGTCGCGGGCGCCAAGCCCGGGCAGACCCGGCGCATCGACGGCATCGATCAATGGGCCACGATTGCCGACGGCAAGCCGAGTGCGCGCAGGGAGTTGCTGCTCGCAATGGAAGACAGCCGCGGCGCGCTGCTGATCGAGAACTGGAAGCTCATCGTCTACTCGCGCTTGCCGGTGCGTTACGAACTGTTCAATATCCAGGACGACCCATCCGAGGAAGACAACCGCGCCGATCGCGAACCGCAACGGGTACAGGAGATGCTGGCGCGTTTCAACGAGTACGCCTGGGAGATGGCGCCATCGCTTTACCTGGAGGATTTGCTGAAGCCGAGAAAGTACGACGCCCCGATGTACTGGGGTGAAAACCCCGTTCGCCCCTGAAGGGCGAACGGGGTTTCAGTGGAGACTAATGTGCGCGGCACGTTATGTCGGAACTAAAATCCGATGTCCATAGGGCGAATGGAGTTTCAGTGGAGACTGATCTGACCACCCAATCGAGTCCCGCGCCTGTGACGGAACGAAGTTCTATCGGAAGAAGATGACTGGTTACGGCTCCGGATTCCGATTTGCATCCGACTCGATTGGGTGGTCAGGTTATGTCGGAACTCAGTACTGTCCCAACGTTGATCGGTGCTTTTTCGGTAAGTAACTGAACGTTCGCAAATATCTCATGATTTTGGCTGGTGACGATTTGAATCGTGTTTTAGGATTCTGCGACCCTGCGATGAGTTCAATCGCGGGGTCATACGA
>JBOIFZ010000231.1:0-12588 GCA_050741735.1 Burkholderiales bacterium | reverse complement strand
GGGTGCTGCGCCTTGATGCGCAGGTACTGCTGCATCATCGGCGTGTGCTGGGCGATGGTCACGATTGCTTCAAGACGGCGTCAAAATTGTGCACGATTTTCCTTCAACGTTTTCGCGACGGCTGTGGAAAGTCCTTCGCGATCCTACCTTTCGCGATCTTCGAAACCGCGGCATCGAGCTTTGTGACCGTGAGGCGCTCGAGCAGCGTTACCCTGTCGGTCATGCCGTGACGGGCGAGCTCACGGGTGAATTCACGGTCCTTCTCGCGGCCCGCGACGTACTTTGAAATCGCAAGGTCGTGCACTTCCAGGCATAGTCCCACATAGCCACTGGTATTCTGGTTCTCGATGCGTACCAGGCGTTGCCGCCAGCCCTTGGGCAAAGTGGCTGTGTCCGGGCCTACGCCCTGAGCAAAGTAACCGTGGGTCTGGTGAAATTTCGAACCCTCGCCGATGGCTCCGTCGATCTTGTCAGCCAATTCAGGTCGCGACAGGGGATAGATATCTGCCTCCATGGACCGCACCAACGCGGCCGGTGCGTCAGGAAACTGGCCGAGAATAGCCTGGCTGCCGATGATCACCAGTTCGTGCTCGTCGGCGATACGCCCTGCGGCGCGGATCAGGTGTTCAAGGTCGGAACGCTGCATACACGCGCTCCCGCTCGACGGTGGTGAGCACGCCCGCAAATGGCGTGGACTGCCGCAGTCGCGTAGCACGTTCTCCCGAATCTGTAATAACGTGGGCGATTTCCGGCCATGGCCGTTGGAGGATGGCGTGCCATTCGTCCAGTGCGCGCGGCATATCGTCCTCGTATCGCGAACGCCAGTTCTCCAGAGTCTTCTTTACCCGCTTCAGAAGCGGGGGTTTGAGCTCGATCTTCTGCGCGACGAGACAGTGCATGGCCAGGCTTCGTGCTTCGATGACCCGATGCTTTAGCGCACCGCTCGATAGGACACGCACCGGCGTTTCCAGCCGCGTGACCACGCGCAGACCCGCGTCGCGCTGCCGCGCGCGATACCGGCGCATGCGCTCGGCGGCAGTTTGCGCCTTGCCGGTGGGGGGACGCCCACGGCCGCGTTCAGTCTGGGTGGACTTGGACATGATATTTATCGTAACTCGTTACGATAAAACAGTCAACCGCGCCGATTTCTAACCTAAAGATCTCGTCCCGGCTTGCATGAACGCGGTCGCTGCCGGTTACTTTGAAACGAGCGTCAGTATTTGAATTACGAACGGCGCTCCCGTTTGCTCAGAATTCCTTCGTGTACCCCTCAAGGGCACCCGTCGAGCGGGTATTGAAAAGAAGGTATTGAAAAGAATCCTTTGCACCCCTCAAGGAAGTACTGAACTGATGATGATCCTTCTTCGGGATCTTCGGAAAATCTTATACTTGTTCCGGTGTCGATGCCACGAATCCGCCCGACAGGTGGTGCAGTAGTGCGGGTGACGTGCCACACGAGGCACGAACAAGGCCTGTTCCAGGTCAGTTTATTTTGGAGAGACTGTGAGACAGAACAAAGTCAAATCGATTTGGCAAGGCGGTAATGCGGTGATCAATGGCTGGCTGGGAATTCCCAGTTCCATCTCGGCCGAGAACATGGCGCAGGCCGGCTGGGATTCGCTCACCGTGGACCTGCAGCACGGCCACGTGGACTATCAGACAGCCGTCACCATGCTTCAAGCCGTGAGCACGACGCCGACGACACCCCTTGCGCGCGTACCGTGGCTCGAACCCGGCATCATCATGAAGATGCTCGACGCCGGCGCCTACGGGATCATCTGTCCGATGATCAACAGCCGGGTCGAGTGCGAGGCGTTCGTCGGCGCCTGCCGGTACGCGCCCGCGGGCTACCGCAGTTTCGGTCCGGTGCGTGCCACGTGGTATGGAGGAGCGGATTACTTCAAACACGCCAACGATACGATGATCGCGATGGCAATGATCGAGACCAGGCAGGCGGTCGACAATCTCGACGACATCCTGAGAGTCCCGGGTCTCGACGCGATCTACATCGGCCCGAACGATCTGGCGATCTCTCTTGGTTGCGCTCCGTCCGGCGTGCCGACAGACCCGATCGTTGTAGGCGCGATCAAGACCATCGTGGCAGGCGCGAAGCGTCATGGCATCCATGCGGGAATCCATTGCGGGTCGACCGCGATGGCAAAACAGATGATCCGGCTTGGCTTTCAGTTCGTGACATTGCTGGCCGATAACGCTTTCCTGGCCGCCGCTGCCAAGAGTGCAGTAGCAGAGATGCGCGAGAGTGGCGCAGCAGCAGGCAAGGCGACGGGATCCTATTAGGCGCCGACCGAACGGAGCGAATACTCCCGTTCTTCACTTTTCCTCGGACTTCCTGAAAAGCATTTCGGCAATCAAGCGGTTCAAGCCTTCATCTTCGCAGTCAGGTGAGGTTGGAGCACGTGCAGGATCTGGCTGAAGATCCTCGGGTTGCCGGCGACGATCTGCCCGCGCTCCATGTACTTGTCGTTGCCCTCGAAGTCACCGACCAGACCGCCGGACTCGGTGATCATGAGTACTCCTGCCGCCATGTCCCACGGAGAGAGCCCGATTTCCCAGAAGCCGTCGAAATGCCCGGCCGCTACTGCGGCCAGATCGAGGGCGGCCGAGCCCGGTCGGCGCACGCCGGCACACTTGGTCATCATGTCCTTGAGCATCGCGTTGTAGGCGTCCAGGTATTCGAACATGCGGAATGGAAAGCCGGTGCCGATCAGGCCGTCGATCAGCTTGTCGCGCCTGGATACGCGCAGCCGCTTGTCGTTGAGATATGCGCCGCGGCCGCGCGAAGCGGTGTAGAGGTCGTTGCGGGTCGGATCGAAAATCACGCCCTGCGTCGGCACGCCCTTGTGCAGCAGGCCGATTGAAACGCAGTACTGCGGAAAGCCATGCAGGAAGTTGGTTGTGCCGTCCAGCGGATCGATGATCCAGACGTATTCCGAATCGCCAGAGGCGCCGCTTTCCTCTGCTAGAATCGCATGCTCCGGATACGCGCTTTTGATCACGTCGATGATCGCTTCTTCCGATACGCGGTCCACTTCGGAGACCAGGTCGTTAAGGCTCTTGTGCTTGATGGTCAGAACGTCCAGGTTCTGGGATGCGCGGCCGATGATGCCGCCGGCACGGCGCGCGGCTTTCACCGCGATGTTGAGCATCGGATGCATGAGGAGTGGGGCGCTGGTAAAGAACGAAGCCGCAATTCTATTCGATGATGACCCCAGCCGCATTTGACCGGGTGCGGGTCGTGCTCTGCGAGACCAGCCACCCCGGCAACATCGGCGCCGCTGCGCGCGCGATGAAGACGACGGGTCTTTCGCGCCTGGTCCTGGTCAAACCGAAGCACTTTCCCCATGCCGACGCAGAAGCTTTTGCTTCCGGTGCGCTCGATGTACTGAGCGAAGCCGTCGTTTGCGACAGCCTGGACGTGGCACTCGCGGGGACCGTTCTGGCGGTGGCTTCGACCTCGCGTCATCGCGACCTCACGCACGAGGTCGTGGATTGCCGCGAAGCCTGCAAACGCCTGGTGCAGGACGCCTCACACGGCGCAGTGGCGTTGGTCTTCGGTCCAGAACGGACCGGGCTCACCATTCGTGACGTCAACAAGTGCCAACTGATCGCAGTGATCCCGGCCAATCCCGACTATGCCTCGCTTAACCTGGCGCAAGCGGTGCAGGTATTTGCGTACGAACTGCGCATGACCGCGGCCGGCACAGCGCCGCGTCCGCCACGAAATTCGGAGGCGGCGACCCACGACGAAGTTGAGGGCTTCTACCGCCAGCTCGAGGACGTCTTCCGTGCCAGCGGATTTCTCGACCCGCAGCAGCCGAAGCGCCTGATGCAGCGCATGCGCCGGCTGTTCGCCCGCTCGCGCCTGGAAAAAGAGGAAGTAAACATCCTTCGCGGATTCCTGCGCGCGGTTCGGGACCGTATGGGCGGTGGGAACGAATAGTTGACTGAATCAGTCATAATTACGAAAATACCTGAAACTTCGAAGGTTTACCTATGTTCAGCCGAATTCGTGAAGAGATCTGCGTGGTATTCGACCGGGACCCGGCGGCTCGTACGGCCTGGGAGGTCATCACCTGCTATCCGGGTTTTCACGCGCTGCTGTTCCATCGGCTCGCACATCGGCTGTGGCGCTGGGGCCTGAAGTGGCTGGCGCGTTTCGTTTCCCACATCGGGCGTTGGCTGACCGGCATCGAGATCCACCCGGGCGCGAGCATCGGAAGACGCTTTTTCATCGACCACGGCATGGGAGTGGTGATCGGCGAAACTGCACTGATCGGAGACGATTGCACGCTCTATCACGGCGTCACGCTGGGCGGCACCTCGTGGAACAAGGGCAAGCGCCATCCCACGCTCGGCAACGGGGTAGTGGTGGGAGCAGGCGCGAAAATTCTCGGCCCGATCACGATCGGCGACCGCGCCAAGGTCGGCTCGAATGCAGTGGTGGTGAAGGATGTGCCGGCGCGCGCGACCGCGGTCGGTATCCCGGCTCGGATCCTGGACGACGAAACCATGACCGCGCGCGAGCAGAACGCTGAAAAAATGGGGTTTTCTGCTTACGGTATCGGCCCGGACGTGAACGATCCGGTGGTGAAGGCGATCCACGGCCTGATCGACCACAGCGTGTCCGCGGACAGGCGCATCGAGTACATCCTGGAGCAGCTTGCCCGCATGGGCGTCAAGGTCGAGGACGCCCGCGCTACTGCGGACAAGTTCGATCCCGCCTACCTGAATCGAATTGTTGACTAACGCACTCGGGTTTGAGTATACTTGAGCGCGTTAGTATGGTTTATAAGTTGCTGTTTTCATGAATTATTGAGCAGAGGCGACCATGCGACTCACGACCAAAGGGCGTTTTGCAGTAACCGCCATGATTGATTTGGCGATGCGCAACGGGGAAGGTCCGGTGACGCTGGCGGACATCAGCGACAGGCAGAAGATTTCGCTGTCCTACCTCGAACAGTTGTTCGGCAAACTGCGCCGGCAGGGGCTGGTGTCCAGCGTGCGTGGTCCGGGCGGCGGCTACAACCTGGCGCGGCCGACCCTGGAAGTTTCGGTGGCCGACATCATCGTCGCGGTGGATGAACCCATCGATGCCACCCAATGCGGTGGCAAGGAAAACTGCAAGGATGAGCAGAAGTGCATGACCCACGATCTGTGGGCCGACCTCAACAAGCACATCTTCGCCTACCTCGGCGCGGTGAAGCTATCCGAGTTGGTGGCGAAGCAAACGAAGAAGTCCTCCGACGTTGCGGCCATGCAGATGCACGACAACCGCCAGAACCTAGCGAAGCCGAAAGAACCGGCGTCGGTCTGATCTGAACGCGATGCGCGTCTATTTCGACCATAACGCCACCACGGCCCCCGACGAGCGCGTGCTCGAGGCAATGCTGCCCTTCCTCAAAGGGGAGTACGGCAACGCCTCCAGCCGCCACGAATTTGGCACCCGTGCGCGCAAGGCGGTGAACCGGGCTCGCGAACAGGTTGCAAGACTGGTGAACGTGCAAGCTTCGCAGGTGGTATTCGTGTCCGGCGGAACCGAAGCGAACAATCTGTTCATCAAGGGTGCGGCGGCGTATCTGAAGCCCACTCAAGTTGTGGTCAGCGGCATCGAGCATCCCTGCGTGGCCAAGCCGGCGCAGGACCTGGCGCGCCAGGGTTGGAAGCTGCGCAAGCTTGCGGTCCGGCCCAATGGGCTGGTCGATCTCGCCGATGTGGACGTGGCGCTCACTGACGCCACCGGGCTGGTGTCGGTCATGCTCGCGAACAACGAGACCGGCGTGATTCAGGCGGTGGCGGAAATCGCCGCGAAAGCGCGCGAGAATCGCGCCTGGATGCATACCGACGCGGTGCAGGCGCTGGGCAAGATCCCGGTGGATTTTGAAGCGCTGGGCGTGCATGCGATGACGATTTCGGCGCACAAGATCTACGGCCCGAAGGGTGCCGGCGCGCTGGTGGTGGACAAGCGGCTGGAACTGAAGCCAATCATCCACGGCGGCGGCCATGAAATGGGACTGCGCTCCGGCACCGAGAACGTGCCGGCGATCGTCGGCTTCGGCGCCGCCTGCGAACTCGCGCAAGAGCGAATGGATAAAATCTCGGGCCATTTGCAGGCGCTGCGCGACCGCGCGGATCAAGGCGTATCGGCAATGGGTGCGGTGATCTTCGGCCAGGGCGCGCCGCGCATTCCGAATACCACGTACTTCGCCTTCCCCAACATCGACGGCGAAACCCTGGTGATCGAGCTGGACAAGGCCGGCTTCGCGGTGGCGAGCGGCGCCGCCTGCTCCAGCACCAGCACCGAACCCAGCGCGACGCTGCTGGCGATGGGCGTGGCGCCGGAACCGGCGCGCGGTGCGGTGCGGGTGAGCTTCGGGGTGCACAACACGGCAGGGCAGGTCGAGGATTTTTTGCAGGCATTGTCCGCGGTGCTCAACCGGTTGCGGCGCCTGACGGCAATCGCAGTTTGAATTCGGCAATCAGTAAAGGGTGAATTGATCATGGCAATTACAGTTACGGAAAACGCGGCAAAACATATCCGTGGTGCGCTGGCCAAGAGAGGCGGCGTGGCCCTTCGCTTCGGCGTCAGGAAAGTCGGCTGCTCGGGCTTTGCCTATACCTTCGACTATGCGCAGGAAGTCAACGCCGACGACCGGTTGTTCCAGTCCCACGACGTCACGGTGGTGGTGGACAACGATAGCCTGGAGTTCGTGGACGGAGCAGTGCTCGACTACGCACGCGAAGGGCTCAACGAGTCCTTCAAGGTCGAGAACCCGAAGGCGAAGGCTATGTGCGGCTGCGGCGAAAGCTTCAGCGTCGCCTGACGAAAATAACGGTTCATCGGGAGCGGTTGGTGAGCGCAGTCATCCAGAACCTGGTCAATCAACCCTACAAGCACGGGTTCGTATCCGATATCGAGTCGGACGTCGTGCCGAAGGGCCTGAACGAGGACGTCATTCGCGTGATCTCGGCGAAGAAAGGCGAGCCCGAATGGTTGCTCGAGTTCCGCCTGAAGGCGTACCGACACTGGCTGACGATGCAGGAACCGACCTGGCCGAACGTCAAGTACCCGAAAATCGACTTCCAGGACATCAGCTATTTCTCCGCGCCCAAGCCGAAGAAGCTCGCGTCCATGGACGAAGTGGATCCGGAGTTGCTGCGCACCTTCGAGAAGCTGGGCGTGCCGATGCACGAGCGCAAGACGCTCGCCGGCGTCGCGGTGGATGTGATTTTCGACAGTGTGTCGGTCGCCACTACGTACAAGAAGAAGCTGGCCGAAGTCGGCGTCATCTTCTGTTCCTTTTCCGAGGCGGTCAAAGACCATGCCGAGCTGGTAAAGAAGTATCTCGGATCCGTGGTGCCGACCGGCGACAATTTCTATGCCGCGCTCAATTCCGCCGTGTTCACCGACGGTTCGTTCTGTTACATCCCCAGGGGCGTGCGTTGCCCGATGGATCTGTCCACATACTTCCGCATCAATACCCAGGAGTCGGGCCAGTTCGAGCGCACGTTGATCATCGCGGAGGAGGGCGCTTACGTGTCCTATCTCGAAGGCTGTACCGCGCCGAAATTCGACACCAACCAGCTGCACGCGGCGGTGGTGGAACTGGTTGCGCTGGACGATGCCGAGATCAAGTATTCGACAGTGCAGAACTGGTACGCGGGAGACGAGAACGGCAAGGGCGGTATCTACAATTTCGTCACCAAGCGCGGCCTGTGCAAGGGAGCGAACTCGAAGATTTCCTGGACCCAGGTCGAGACCGGTTCGGCGATCACCTGGAAGTATCCGTCCTGCGTGCTGCTAGGCGACAATTCGGTGGGCGAATTCTATTCGGTGGCGCTGACCAACCATCACCAGCAGGCCGATACCGGGACCAAGATGATCCACATCGGCAGGAACACCCGCAGCAAAATCATTTCCAAGGGCATTTCCGCCGGGGTTTCGAACAACAGCTACCGCGGCCTGGTGAAAATCGGCGCCAAGGCCGAGGGCGCGCGCAACTTCTCGCAATGCGACTCGATGCTGATCGGCGAGCGCTGCGGCGCGAACACCTTCCCGTACATCCAAGTCAACAACAACTCGGCGAAAGTGGAGCACGAAGCCTCGACTTCGAAGATCGGCGAGGACCAGCTCTTTTATTTCGCCAGCCGCGGCATCGGTAACGAGGAAGCGGTGTCGATGATCATCAATGGTTTCGTGCAGGACGTATTCGTGCAACTACCGATGGAGTTCGCGGTCGAGGCGACCAAGCTCCTCGGACTCAAGCTTGAAGGAAGTGTCGGATGATCAGGGGAAACGCCCCCGTGTTGCTGGAGGTCCGCGGCCTCACCGCAAGAATCGGCGATCGCAACATCCTCAAGGGAATCGATCTGACTGTGCGTGCCGGTGAAGTGCACGCGATCATGGGACCGAACGGCTCGGGCAAAAGCACGTTCGCGAAAGTGTTGAGCGGGCATCCAACGCATGAAGTGACCGGCGGCGAAGTTCTGTTCGACGGCAGGAACCTGCTCGAACTGGCGCCGGAAGAGCGTGCCCGCGCCGGTCTGTTTCTCGGCTTCCAGTATCCGATCGAGGTGCCGGGTGTCACCAACAGCGCCTTCCTGCGTCTGGCCTACAACACTTTGCAGGGTACGCGCGGGAAGGAAGAGCTGGATCCGCTCGAGTTCGACGATCTCGTGCGCGAAAAAATGAAATTGCTGGATATTGATCAGTCTTTTCTCGGGCGCAGCCTGAACGCCGGCTTTTCCGGTGGCGAGAAGAAGCGCAACGAGATTCTGCAGATGGCGCTTCTGGAACCGAAGCTCGCGGTGCTGGACGAGACCGACTCGGGTCTGGACATCGACGCGTTGCGGGTGGTGGCGAACGGCATCAACAAGCTGCATGCCCCCGACAACGGCATCGTGCTGGTGACGCATTACCAGCGCATGCTCAACTACATCGTGCCGGATTACGTGCACGTCATGGAAGGCGGGCGGATCATCAGGACCGGCGACAAGTCGCTTGCGCTCGAGCTCGAAGCGCGCGGCTACGACTGGGTCGCGAGGGCGGCCGCATGAGTTACCGGGCAGGGGCTCCAAGTTTCATTTGGGGATGCGAGCAAAATGAATGCGGGCTCCACGCGCACCGACGGACGCCGATTGACCACGTTGGAACGCGCGTGTACGGCGTGAATCTGATCGCATGAATACCGAAACCTACAGCGACTATCTCGATTGCCTGTTACACGGTCGGGATGTGGTGCCCGAGGCCCGCGCAGGCTGGTTGAAGGCGCTGCGCGCCCAGTCGGTGGAGCGTGCCAATGCGCTCACCGTGCCGACCACGCGCGACGAGGACTGGCGCTTTACCGACCTGTCACCGCTGTACAAGGCCCCATACCGGCCATCGGCGCAGCCGGGTGAGGTTTCGGCGGCCGATCTCGGCCGCTTCGAGATCCCGGAAGCGACGACGCGGCTGACTTTCGTGGATGGTCATTTTTCGGCTGCGCTGTCGCGCAGCGCGCCTGCAGATGGCGTTCTCGTCGCCAATCTTCCGGATGCGCTTGCGGCGCATGGCCGACTGGTCGAGTCCACACTCGGCACGCTTGCGGGAACAGGGCAGGATGCTTTCGCCGCTGTGAATACGGCGTTTCTGCACGACGGTGCACTGATCCACTTTGGGCGCGACCGCAACGGCATCGCACCAATTCATCTGTTGTTCATCGCCACCCGCGCGGATGGTGCCGCGTATCCGAGAGTTCTGGTGGTCGCGGAAGCGGGCGCGCAGTGCACGCTGATCGAGGACTTCGTGGGCGTTGCCGACGGTCGTTACTTTACCGACGCGGTTACCGAAATTGCCGTGGGTGAGAATGCGCATGTTGCGCACGTCAAGCTGCAGCGCGAGGCGCAGA
The DNA here is from genome assembly GCA_050741735.1 of Burkholderiales bacterium. Lineage (GTDB taxonomy): Bacteria > Pseudomonadota > Gammaproteobacteria > Burkholderiales > JACQAP01 > JACQAP01. Next base: position 2,683 of record JBOIFZ010000231.1, on the reverse strand, counting down.
CAGCATTTCACATCGGCAGGACCTCGGTACAGGTTGCGCGCGACGGCCGTTATTCCAACTGGTCGGTCGCATTGGGTGCACGCATTTCCCGCCACAATCTTCACGTGATGCAGGCAGGTGAGGGCACCGAATTCTCGCTCGACAGCCTGGCGCTGATCGGCGGGCGCCAGTTGGCGGACACCAACAGCCTGATCGACCATGCGCATGCGCACGGACGCAGCCGGCAATTGCACAAGACCGTGGTCGGCGGCGGCGCACACGCGGTGTTCAACGGCAAGATTTTCGTGCGCCGGGACGCGCAGCAGACCGATGCGGGGCAGCAGTCACGCAATCTGCTGCTTTCCGACAAGGCGCGCGTGGATACCAAGCCGCAACTGGAGATCTTTGCCGACGACGTCAAGTGCACGCACGGCGCCACCGTCGGCCAGATCGAGGCCGATGAATTGTTTTATCTGAAGAGCCGCGGCCTGTCGGACGCCACTGCGCGCAATCTGCTGACGTACGCGTTTGCTGCCGAGATCATCGAGCGCGTACCGGTGAAATCCCTGGTGGAGCGGCTGGAAAACCACGTTCTCGAACAAACCCGGATCAAATCGTGACCATGACTTCTGCAAGCACCGTAATACAGGCCGTGAAGCCGGCCGGCGCGCTCGACGTCGGTCGCATCCGTGCGGACTTCCCGATCCTGAACCTCGAGGTCAACGGCAAGCCGCTCGCATATCTCGACAACGCGGCGAGCAGCCAGATGCCGAAGCAGGTCATCGACCGGCTGGTGCGCTATCAGACCAGCGAGCATGCAAACATTCACCGCGCAGTTCACTTTCTGTCGGAGAAGGCAACCGCGGAATACGAAGGTGCGCGCCGCAAGATCCAGCGTTTCATCAACGCGAAAGAGGAACGCGAAGTCATCTACACCCGCGGCACCACGGACTCGGTGAACCTGGTGATGCAGGGTTACGGGCGGGCGTATTTGGGCGCCGGCGATGAAATCATCGTGTCCCAGTTCGAGCACCATTCTAATATCGTGCCCTGGCAGATGCTGTGCGAGGAAAAGGGTGCAAGGCTGCGCGTGATCCCGTGCAACGACGCCGGCGAACTTTTGCTCGATGACTACACGAAACTGTTCAACGCCAGTACCAAGTTCGTCGCCATCACCCATGTCTCCAACGCGCTGGGGACCATCAACCCAGTCAAGGACATGATCGCCACCGCGCACCGCCACGGCGTGCCGGTGCTGGTGGATGGTGCACAGGCCGTGCCGCACATGAAAGTCGACGTGCAGGACCTGGATTGCGATTTCTACGCCTTTTCAGGCCACAAGATGTGCGGACCGACCGGCATCGGTATTCTCTACGGCAAGGCACAGCTCATGGAGAAAATGAAGCCATTCGAAGGCGGGGGCGACATGATCCTGTCGGTGACGTTCGAGAAAACGACGTACAACACGATTCCCCACAAGTTCGAGGCCGGAACGCCGCCGATCGCCGCCGCGATCGGACTGGGTGCTACGGTGGATTACCTGGAAAGCGTCGGGATGGACAGGATTGCCGCGCATGAACACGATCTGCTGAGGTATGCGACCGAGGCGTTTACGCAACTCAAGGGCGTGCGCATTGTGGGAACCGCAAGGGACAAGGCCGCCGTCCTGTCGTTCACCCTTCAGGGCGTACATCCCCACGACGTCGGCACCATTCTGAACGAAGACGGCGTGGCCGTGCGTACCGGCCACCATTGCGCGCAACCGGTGATGCAGCGCTTCGGCATCCCGGCGACGGCGCGCGCTTCGTTTTATCTTTACAACACCTTTTCCGAGGTGGACGCGCTGGTCGCGGGCATTCGCCGAGTGCAGAAGATTTTCGGCTAGTCCGGGTTATATGGATTCCAAGCAGCTGTATCAGGAAGTGATCCTGGATCACAACAAGAAGCCACGCAACTGGGGCAAGCTCGCCGATGCGAGCCACCAGGCGGAGGGCCTGAATCCCCTGTGCGGCGATCACATCTGGCTGTCGATGAAGCTTGACGACGAGCGCGTCGAGAACATCGCTTTCGAGGGCGAAGGCTGTGCGATTTGCAAGGCCTCATCGTCGATGATGACCACCAACGTAAAGGGCAAGACCGTCGCGGAGGCCGAGCAACTGGTGCGGGAGTTCCGCGACATGGCTACCGGGAAACTCGACATCGCCGGCGAGCCCAACCATCTCGGCAGGCTCACGGTTTTTGCCGGTGTGCGCGATCTGCCGTCGCGGGTGAAATGCGCGATCCTGCCGTGGCACACACTGCAGGCGGCGTTGAATTCCGATTCCGTTGTTTCCACCGAGGGCGACCAGGACCCGGTTCCCGCCGCAGGCTGAGCCAATGCCAAAAATCGCCGATCTCGAATACACGCCGAATCCCAACGCACGCAAGTTCGTTCTGAAGGAGCCGCTGACCAGTGGTCTGGCGCGTTCTTTCGAGAACTCGGAACAGGCGCAGCGCGACGAGCTTGCCTCCAAACTGTTCGCGATCCCTCACGTCACCAACGTTTTTTACGTCGATAACTGGATCACCGTGACTCAGGACGGCGAGGCCGACTGGCAGGAGCTATTGCGCCACGTCGCCGGGCCGATCCGCGAGGCGCCGGCTGCAGAGAAGGCATCGGAGGAGTATGCCCAGGCCGCCGCCTGGCTGGCGAAGGGCGAGGGCG
>JBOIFZ010000230.1:0-2778 GCA_050741735.1 Burkholderiales bacterium | reverse complement strand
TGGTCAGCGGACCGGTGCGGAAAAACAGGTACTCGAGCCCCATCGCCATTTTCCCGAACAGGCTGTTGGCGCGCTCGTTGAGCGTGCGGACGTTCTTCACCTTGTACATCAGCCGGATCTGCAGGTGGTCGTGCAGGTTTTCGCCCACCCCCGGCAGGTTGTGCTCGACGTTGATGCCGAGCTCCTGCAGCAGCGCGCCGGGTCCGATGCCGGAGAGCTGAAGGATCTGCGGCGAGCCGATCGCGCCCGCGGCGAGGATCACTTCGCGCCTCGCTTCGGCAAACTGGTTGCCGCGCGGACCGAGGCTGAACTCCACACCGGTGGCGCGCTTCAGGAATCCCAGCGTCTGCACGCGCACGCGCTTGACGTGCGCATGGGTGAGCACGGTGAGGTTCGGCCGATTCATCGCCGGCCGCAGAAAGGCCTTGGTGTTGCTCCAGCGAACGCCGCGACGCTGGTTCATCTGAAAATAGGCGTTGCCGAGATTGTCGCCGCGATTGAATTCCTCGATCCTGGGAATGCCGCATTCTTCCGCGGCCTCGCGCCAGGCATCGAGGATCTCCCAGTTCACCCGCCGTTCCTCGACGCGCAACTCGCCGCCGGCGCCATGCAGCTCGTCGGCGCCGTGCTGGTAATCCTCGTTGCGCTTGAAATAGGGCAGCACTGCGTCCCACGACCAGCCGTTGTTTCCGAGCGCGGCCCAGTGATCGTAATCGCTCTTCTGTCCGCGCATGTAGATCATCGCGTTGATCGAGGAGCAGCCGCCGAGCACGCGCCCTCGGGCATAGCCGATCGAGCGGCCGTTCAGTCCCGGGTCGGGTTCGGTCTTGTAGCACCAGTCGGTGCGCGGATTGCCGATGGTGTAGAGATAGCCGACCGGAACATGGATCCAGAAGTAGTCGTCCTTGCCGCCGGCCTCGAGCAGCAGCACGCGCACGTCAGGATCGGTGCTTAGGCGGTTGGCGAGCAGGCAGCCGGCCGAGCCGGCGCCGACGATGACGTAGTCGAATGGTCCCAGCGAATGGGCCATCGCATCCCCTCGCAATAATTTACGGATCAATCCCGGTAGGCCGATCGCGGCGGCCCGTGGCCCCTTGCGGCGGCAGAGATTATGCCCGAATCGGTGCGCCGGATAAGATCTGTGCTTCCCTAGCCTTCCGCCTTCAGGGCGTTCCCGGGGAGGAGAATAATGAAAATCACCCGATCAAAACCTCGGTCTGCAACGCCGAGATGCGCGACTGGGTATTCAGGCGGGCCGAAACCGCAGCGCCGTATTGATCTGATGCGCCGCCCGCTTTAGCACCGGCAGGAAATTCCTGGCGACGTCGGTGGCCGAGGTCCGGGACGCCTGGCAACTGACGTTCATCGCCGCGACGGTGCGGCCTGCACGATTCATCAACGGCACCGAAATCGAAACCAGCCCGTCCTCGAGCTCCTGGTTGATCAGCGACCAGCCCTTGCGGCGGTCGTCGCGGATGATCTGCTCGAGCCTGGCGCGATCGGTAACGGTGCGCGCGGTGTACGCCTTGATCTGGCTGCGGTCCAGGACTGCATCGAGTTCATCCTCGCTCAAACCCCCGAGCAATACCCGGCCCATCGAAGTGCACCACGCCGGCAGGCGGCTGCCGATCGACAGGTTGATGGTCATGATCTTCTTGGTGGGAACCCGCAGGATATAAAGAATCTCGGTGTCGTTCAGCACCGATGCCGAACAGGACTCGTGCACCTCGTCTACCACCTCTTCCATGAAAGGCTCGGCGAGGTCCCAGAGCGGGGTGGAAGACAGGTAGGAGTAGCCGAGGTCGAGGATTTTCGGCGTGAGATAGAAGTCGCGTCCGTCGGTGCCGACGTAACTCAGCGCCTGCAGCGTGAGCAGGATGCGCCGCGCGCCGGCACGGGAAAGTCCGGCCTTCGCTGCCACCTGCGACAGCGTCATGGTGCGCGTATCGTGGCCGAAGGCGCTGATCACCGACAGGCCCTTGGCGAAGGACTGCAGGAACGGGTCCTTTCCGCGACCCTGCCGCCTGGGCCTGTCGTGGGCGTTCACGTTCAGTGCCTTCGAGGTCTGTCTCATCCCGACCCTTTCCCCGACCGCTTCGCCGGAGAGTTGACAGGCTCCGTGCGATTGGCCTAACGTGTTCGCTATAAAAACAAATGTTCGCATAGCGAACAAAAATCGGCAAGCGCTGGGCGTCAAGCCCACCAGATTCGGCAGGCGGTCGAACACGCCGCTGCCGCAATCCAGAAAAACTGACGGAGGAGACCGTATGGCTACCTATCACACCGTTTTCGGGTCCCTCGGCAAGTACCAGAAGGGAACCATGGAGATCATCAACGACAATCCCAAGTACTACGTGTTCTCGAATGTTTTCGAGGTGGCGTCGAAATCGAAACCGTACGAGAAAATCGCGGTGGCGAAGAACCTGGAATACGTGATCGAAGCGATCCGCGCCGAAGGCACTTCACCGTGGATGGCGTGCTCGCACGACGAATTCGCGGTGGTTATGGATGGGGAAGTCGAGATCGAGTACGTCAAGCTCGAAGTCGCGGAATCGGTCGCGCCTGCCGGCAAGGAGGGCACGGTACTGGTCAAGGGCGAACCCAAGGGCAAACGCATGGGTATCGTCAAACTCAAGCGCGGCCATCAGGCGCTGCTGCCCAAGGGTGCGGCTTACCGGTTCAAGGCGGCGCGCCCGTCGGCAATGATCCAGCAGACGCTCAAGGGCGATCTCACCAAGGAGAGGTGGGGAGAAATCTGCGCGAAATGAACGTGAGGCG
>JBOIFZ010000229.1:0-1973 GCA_050741735.1 Burkholderiales bacterium | reverse complement strand
TCCGGGTCCCACTCGATATTCACGCGACTATCGTATGGACATTTGTCGCCCACGTCAAACCGTGGCCCGGAGGAGTAAACGGTGGGGTCTGACGTTCATGGCACTACCTTAAAGGTGCAGTTTCCTCCCCCATCCGCCGCTAACGGGGGACTGATCGATTTCGCCCCCTCCCCAACCCTGCTGCGCTTCAAGTATTCCCTTGTCCCCCGCGCCACGCGCAACGGAGGGAATCTGCATCGCTTACTGCCTGAGGTAGTGCCATGCGGGTCTGACGTCGCCGCCTAATGGTCGCTGCGTTCGGTCAGCGGATTCGTTCGAGTGAAACATGCGCCGGTTCCGGTAAAGCCTCGCCGACAGGGCACGCGCATCGTCGCCTGCGGCCATTGCGACGCCTTGACGTTAGCTCAATTCCCCGCCATAAAGCGGCCTCGAACCTGCAACTGGCAACCACTCAATGAAACCCCCGATCCGCTACGAAATATTCCCGTCCCACCCCGAAGCCCACCTGTTCGAAGTCCGCTGCACAGTCGCCGACCCCGACCCGGCCGGACAGAAGTTCTCGTTGCCGACCTGGATACCGGGCAGCTATCTGATTCGCGAGCTTGCGAAGAACGTCGCGCGCATCCGCGCATCCAGCGGCCGGCGGATTCTACCCATCACCAAGCTCGACAAGAACACCTGGCAGGTCGCGCCTACCAATGGACCGGTGACAGTGACGTTGAAAGTCTATGCCTGGGACCTGTCGGTGCGTGGCGCGCATCTCGACACCAACCACGCATTCTTCAACGGCCCGTCGGTGTTCCTGAAGATCGAAGGTCGTGAGAACGATCCCTGCGAAGTCGAGATTCTGCCACCGAAGGGCGGGCGCTATCGCAACTGGCGCATCGCCACTGCGATGAGCCGCAAAGGCGCCAAGCCGTACGGCTTCGGCACCTACCAAGCCGACCACTACGATGAACTGATCGACCACCCGGTGGAGATCGGCGCGTTCACGCTCGCTACCTTCAAGGCCTGCGGCGTGCCGCACGAAATCGCGATCACCGGCCGGCATCGTGCCGACATGAACCGCCTGTGCCACGACCTGAAAGTACTTTGCGAAACGCAGATCCGTTTCTTCGGCGAACCGGCGCCGATGGAGCGCTACGTTTTCCTCGTCACCGCGGTCGGCGACGGCTACGGCGGACTGGAGCATCGCGCCTCCACCGCCCTGCTCTGCTCGCGCGACGAGTTGCCGCGGAAAGGCGTCGAGGAGGTCACGAACGGCTACCGCACCTTCCTCGGGCTGTGCTCGCACGAGTACTTCCACACCTGGAACGTGAAACGCATCAAGCCCGCTGCATTTACGCCCTACGATCTCGGCAACGAGAACTACACGACGCTGTTGTGGGCGTTCGAAGGGATTACCTCTTATTACGACAATCTGTTCCTGGTGCGCTCGGGACTGATTTCCCGCAACGCCTACCTGGAATCCGTGGCGAAGAGCGTCACCTCGGTGCTGCGCGGCAGCGGCCGCAGAAAGCAGACGGTGACGGAGTCGTCATTCGACGCGTGGATCAAGTACTACCGCCAGGACGAGAACTCGCCGAACGCCGTGGTGAGCTACTACGTCAAAGGCAGCCTGGTTGCACTGTGCCTCGACCTGTTGATCCGGCAGCACACCGGCGGCAGGAAATCGCTCGACCACGTGATGCGCACACTGTGGAAACGCCACGGCCTCAAAGGAATTGGCGTCGAGGAGACCGGCATCGAACAATTGGCCGAACAGGTGACCGGACTGAAACTCAAGCGTTTCTTCCACCAGGCGCTGCGCGAAACCAGTGAGCTGCCGCTGGAGAAACTGCTCGCGGGCGTCGGCATCGACATGGAGATCCGCCGCGCCGAATCATCCCAGGACAAAGGCGGCAAACGCGCGTCGAAACCGGAAAAGGCGCTGGCGCAGCGGGTGGACCTCGGCATTCGCACCACGGACAACT
>JBOIFZ010000228.1:0-11635 GCA_050741735.1 Burkholderiales bacterium | reverse complement strand
CAAGATCCCGATTTCGGTGCTGGTGGTGATCCATACCCCCGACCGGCAGGTGCTGCTGCTGGAACGCGCGGATCACCCGGGCTTCTGGCAGTCGGTCACCGGTAGCCAGAACGAGGGCGAAACGCTGCGCCAGACCGCTGCGCGGGAAGTGGCGGAAGAGACCGGCCTGGATGCCGAGGCCTTCGAGCTTACCGACTGGAACATGCGCAACGAGTACGAGATCTACCCGGAGTGGCGTTGGCGCTATGCGCCGGGCGTCACCCGCAACTTGGAGCATGTGTTCGGCTTGCGCCTGCCCGGGCCGCTGCCGGTGAAAGTCGCGCCGGGCGAGCATCTTGGCTACCTCTGGATGCCGCATGACCGAGCCTCGGACAAGGTCTTTTCCTGGAGCAACGCGCAGGTACTCAGAGCTTTGCCCGAACACCTGTCAAACCGATTGAAACAATGATCGCGATTTCCGGTCCTAGTGTGATAAGGTTTTCGTTCCAGACTTACCGGGGCCGATGAGGAGCCGCACACCATGCAAGCCAGCGCAATCGCTTTCGACCAGTACAGCCGCCTGCAGGATGACGACTGCGAGGCGCGCATTGTTGCGGCCAGGAAAAAGCTCGGCAAGCGTGTAGCCCTTCTCGCCCACCACTACCAGCGCGCCGATGTCTACAAGCACGCCGACCTGACCGGCGACTCGCTCAAGCTCTCCAAGCTGGCCTCGCAAACCGACGCCGCGTACATCGTGTTCTGCGGCGTGCACTTCATGGCCGAAGTTGCGGACATCCTGTGCAAGCCTGGCCAGATTACCGTGCTCCCCGACATGGCCGCCGGTTGCTCGATGGCGGATATGGCCAGCGTGTCGAAAGTCGAGCGCGCCTGGCGCGAGCTGGGCGAAGTGCTCGATCCCGACCAGCACGTCACGCCGGCCACTTACATCAACTCGGCCGCGGACCTGAAGGCATTCTGCGGCGAGCACGGCGGGATCGTCTGCACTTCCTCGAACGCGAAGCAGATCCTGGAGTGGTCGTTTGCGCGCCGCGCGAAGGTGCTGTTCTTTCCCGACCAGCACCTGGGCCGCTGGACCGGCTACAAGATGGGCATCCCGCTCGAGGAGATGCTGGTATGGGACCCGGACGAACCGATGGGCGGCCTCTCGGCCGAGCAGATCAAGGCCGCCCGCCTGCTTCTGTGGAAAGGGCACTGCTCGGTGCATCAGATGTTCCAGCCGCAGCACGTTCTAAAGTTCCGCAACCAGCATCCCGAGGGGCTGGTCATTTCGCACCCCGAATGCAAGTTCGAGGTGTGCAAGCTCTCGGACTACGTGGGCTCGACCGAGACCATCATCAACACCATCCGCAACGCGCCGGCGAACACCCGTTGGCTGGTCGGCACGGAACTGAACCTGGTCAATCGCATCGCTGAAGAATTCAAGCCGCAGGGCAAAATCATCCAGTTCATGGCGCCGCTGGTGTGCATGTGCTCGACCATGGCGCGCATCGACCCGCAGCACCTGGCCTGGACGCTGGAGAACCTGGCGGAGGGCAGGGTGGTGAACCGGATCAAGGTGCCGGCGCGCGACGCGGAACTGGCCAAGATCGCGCTCGACCGTATGCTCGCGGTGTCCTGACCGGCGCCGGCACAGCCGCCTCGCCGGTGCAACGTTTCCGATAAGGAAGCCGCAGGCCGACGATGCACCGCTTCCTGTGGTTTGCGCTGGCGTTTCCGCCCTTGTGTCACGCGGCCGATATCAGCCTGCAGGCCGCTCGCCATGGCGACAGCTTCAATGTCGAGGCGGCCGCCGAATTCGAGGCGGAAGTGACCCTGGCCTGGGGAGTCCTGACCGACTACGACCGGCTCTCGGAATTCATCCCCGGCATGCACTCGAGCCGGATCGTTTCCCGCAGCAAGCGCAGCGTCATAGTGGACCAAAGCGGGGAAGCCAGGCTGCTGTTCTTCTCCTTTCCCATCAAGGTGCGGCTCGAAGTCGAGGAGTTTCCCTATGAGCGCATCGTCTCGCGCGCGATCGAGGGCAACTTCAAGGAACTGCGTGGGGCTTACACTATCGAAGCACGCGGGCGGCGCCTGCTGCTTCGCTACACCGGCTCGCTGACGCCGGACTTCAGCATTCCGCCGCTGATCGGTACCATTCTGGTTCGCAACACCGCGGAAAAGCGTTTCGGCGCGATGGTGGACGAGATCATGCGCCGGCAGCGCCTGCGCGACCTTCCCCTGGCCCAACCGTCCGCCAGCGGACGCTGAGCAGAGCTTCCCTACGGTGGAGCGCCGCGGCCGCGCTGTCCAGCCGCGGTAATATGGGGTCGACGTCGGCGATAGTATCTTGCGCCGGCGGGTCGCGACATCGGGCTCAACAGCAGGGGATCCATGGAAACGCTGCACGTCGTTACTTACAACATCCACAAAGGCTTCTCGCAGTTCAAGCGTCGCATGTCCGTTCACGACCTGCGCGACAAGCTGCGCAACATCGGCGCAGATCTGGTGTTTCTGCAGGAGGTCCAGGGATTGCACGAACGCCACGCCGAGCGCCACAACAACTGGCCGGTCAGCCCGCAATACGAATTCCTGGCCGATTCGATATGGAACGATTTTGCCTACGGCAGGAACGCGGTCTATGGCAGCGGCCATCACGGCAACGCCATACTCAGCAAGTACCCGATTGCGAGATGGGACAACGAGGACGTCTCGATGCATCGCGGCGAACGCCGTGGCCTGCTCCATTGCGAGATTGCCATCCCCGGCTGGAGCAAGCCGCTGCATTGCATCAACGTGCACCTGGGTTTGCTCGGCCACTGGCGCAAGAAACAGATCGCGCTTCTCAAGTCCCGTATCGAACGCGTGGTGCCGCCCGAGGCCCCGTTGGTCGTTGCCGGCGATTTCAACGACTGGCGCCGGCGCGCGAGCCATGCGCTGGAACAATCCCTGAACGTCTCCGAGGTGTTCGAGACCACCGCGGGTCGCCCGGCGCGCAGCTATCCGGCACTGTTGCCGCTGCTGCATCTTGACCGCATCTACGTGCGCGGCTTCTCGATCCGCATCGCGCATGCTCACCGTGGCCGCGCCTGGTCACGGGTCTCCGATCACATCGCGCTGTCGGCGCTGCTGACCCGGAAGGCATGAAATTCCGACGCGGGAACCGGATCCGGCTGCTGTGCAACGTCGAGGAGTACTTCCCGGCGCTCGAGCGCGAGATCGATGCCGCGGCAAGCGAAATCTTCCTGGAGACCTACATTTTCGAGCCCGACGACACCGGGCAGCGCATTGCCGCGGCGTTGATTCGCGCGGCGCGGCGCGGAGTGCTGGTGCACGTGATGATAGACGGCTTCGGATCGCGCCCGTTTCCTGAAGACCTACGCCGGCAGCTGCTGGACGCGGGTGTGCAACTGCTGATGTACCGCCCCGAATTGTGGGCGTTCAGGCTCAGGAGCACGCGGCTGCGGCGGTTGCACCGCAAGCTGGCGGTGGTGGACGGACGCATCGGTTTCTGCGGCGGCATCAACATTATCGATCACGGGGATTTGCGCAGCAGCGCACCGCCGCGCCTTGACTATGCGGTGAGCGTCGAAGGTCCGCTGATTGCCGACATGTACGCCGCCGCGCGCACGTTGTGGATGCGCACCGCCTGGACGCAATTGCGGCGGCGCTGGCTGCCGCTCGCCAAGCCCGTCCTGGCATTGGAGCCGCGCGGCGACCAGCGCGCGGCATTTCTGGTGCGGGACAACGTCCGTCACCGCCACGATATCGAGGAAGCGTATCTGGACGCGATCGCGCAGGCGCATCTCGAAGTGGTCATCGCCAACGCCTATTTTCTTCCCGGCAGGCGTTTCCGCAACGCGCTTTGCGAAGCCGCCCGGCGCGGGGTGCGGGTGACGTTGCTGCTGCAGGGAAGGGTGGAGTATATCCTGGTGCACTATGCCTGCCGCGCACTGTACAGCGAGCTCCTCGACGCTGGCGTGGAGATCCACGAGTACACCCGCAATTTCCTGCACGCAAAGGTCGCCGTGGTCGATGAATCGTGGGCTACCGTCGGCTCGTCGAACTTCGATCCGGTCAGCCTGATGCTGGCCCGCGAGGCGAACGTGGCGGTGTGGGATCCGACGTTCGCGCGGGAATTGCGCGGCAGTCTGATGGCTGCGATCGAGACCGGCGCGAAACCGATTGAGCGTGAACGCTGGGCGCGCAAGGGCCTGCCGATGCGGATGGCTACCGGGGCGGCCTATGCCCTGCTGCGGCTCCTGGCCGGCATTTCGAGTTACGGCCGCGCGCAGGACTTCCTGTAGCGATCGGCCATGCGCCCGTTTTCTATTCTGTGCTCACGCAGCTAAAACCGGCTGGCCTCCGGCCAGCGACAAGAGCGTTTGACACAGCAGCTTCAGCTCCAAGTGTTCCCTTGAGTGTTTCACCTTAAGGGCGCAGAGAAAACACAGCGCGAAGCGATTTGTTTCGGCGGACACTAACCTTTTGGTTATGTGGGAGCCAAAAAACGAAAGATCCTAGAGGGTACCGTATGCGAGTCTACAAAGTCTTGAGAAATTCAATGAGCGCCTGTTTTTCCTTCTCACCTAGATAGGTGCCATAAAGGTGCCCGCGGTTGCTGTTGCCAGGGACGGCCGTATCGTAGAGGAAGAATTCTCCGCAGCTCTCAGCTCCCTTCTTGCCGGCCATGGGGGGGGTGACAAATCCCACATTTTTCCAGTCGTACACGTCGCTCCCCCGACAGAATCGTTTCGGGCGCCTTGCCGGTTCGTTCAATAAGTCGCGCAGGGTCGGCACCGAGCCGTTGTGCAAATAGGGGGCTCGCAGCCAGATGCCGTCTAGCAAGGTATTGACGTAGCCGTCTTGGAGCTTGAAGTTGCGCAGCGTCCAGGTGTCGGTCCCGAGGCGGTTCAAGGCATCGGCCAATTCGGAAGTAAACGCCCTGATCCGCTCGACGTCCGTACCGAGATCCTCGTTCGGCTGCCCCCATTTCTTTCCAACGCAGGCCTCCTTCGAGATCGGACATTTACCGAGATCCTGATTCGGCTCCACCTTGCCGATGCGGTCGCCTCCGGGAGCATGGCACTCGGCGCAATTGCTTCCAAACAAGTCTTTGCCGCGTTCCGCCAGGTCCCATTGAATGCGCGGCTTGTTCTTTGGCAGGGCTGTCGTGGGTATCCGATCTTCGTATCGCGGTGGAACAAGCCCCATCATCCAATCGGAAATCCGTGTTACGCGCGGGAAGTCAAGGGAGTCAAGACTTTTGCCGATCAGGGCCAGAGCGGAAATGATGTTCCGCTCCTCCAGTACGTCTGTATTGCCGTCCCAATGCATTCGCATGCCTACCCGGGCTTTTTGATTCCAGATCGGTGGAAAATCGACGATGCCCGGGATCTTGTCGTGTTGCGGGGGATCGACGAACACCCTTTTGTACGAAGCCCAGGTATCAACGCGCCCCGGCCCGAATTCCGGCAGCCGATAGGAGCTATTCGGAGCAATGAAATCAAACTGTTTTTTCAAATGGGCGATATAGGTGGGGAGGAAATAGATCACCACCCGGTACACGAACCGTTCAAGGAGGTTCATGTCCGGCTTCTGCCCGAGGATCTTTTTCATTACGTCGTCGGTGTTGAATCGTTCATTCGTCGTCGCTGCGAACAGATACAGGAAAAACTGCTCGATATCGACGGTATTCCCTGTTCCCCCCGGGACGATTTCCTGCTTGGCTCCAGGCGTTTTTCGAAGCGTGGTGGTGTGGCAAAAGGCGCAGTTCACCCCGACGAAGTCGATCCCGAAGACGGTCCGTTTGGAAAAGCCGATCGGCCGCTCGAAGAGCTCCGTCTGTCCCTCGATGACGCCTCGCGGCCGGGCCATGTTGGCTTCCGTCACGAGCCCGAAGGCGGCATAGCCTTCCTTATCATTCTTGGGCCGGTACCACTCTGCGTCTCCGATCGCAGTCGACGGAGGGAACATTTCCGGCAGTACCTTCCAGATCCAGTAGGGAATGGGTGCTCGCGCCCGCGGATGATCCGAACCTATCGAGCCGTATTTGAACTCCGCCTCCATATTGGCAAAGTCTTCCGGCACGCCGCGCCAATGGCGCCATACGGACAGACCAACAGCCAGGACCACTAAAATCACGAGCAACCAGAGAACACGTTTTCGCATGGTGACCCACTCCTTTGACAGCTTCGATCAATCGCTACGCATTGATATTCACTTTGAGCGCCTCGGGATAGAGCTTCCACACCGTCTGGGGCTCCTGGTCCATCGCTTCCTGGAGCGTCTTCAACGCCTCAATGAAGTTGACGAATGCCCTCTCGCCCGCCGCATCGAGGGCCAGGTAGGAAAAATCATGCATCAGCTCCCGTCGTTTCACGTTGAGGATGAAGTTGGCGTTGACGAGTCTCTGGTAGACGTCGAGCGGCTCGCGCTGGCCATTCGTGTAAACGCGGACGGGCTGCCGATGGGTCCACATCTGGTAGTTCCACAGAAAGCCGCCGAGGATTTCGTGCTGGGCCGTCACCATGTGCATGAAGCGGGCAACCAGCCGCGCCAGATTATCGAAGGTGACATTGCTGCGGGAGACCTCTACGCCGTTGGGGATCACGCGGTTCAACTCATCGAGCCATGCCAGGATTGGCGCATCGCTTCGGATCGCCATGGTGCTTGATCCCGGCTGAAAGTCAGGGTAGTAGATTCGCAGGTAGTTTCCGGCGTACTCATGCATGACGTTGAACAGCGCTTCGAGGTTCTCCTGCGTCGGCGTGTCGAATCCTTGGTTGCGGATCTGCCGTGCTTTGGCGTCTTCTTCCGGATCATTGGTCACAATGCGGAATTCGCGATACGTCTCCTCGAAGAGCTTGCACATACCCTCGAAAGTCAAACTGAAGGCGGTCTCGAAATCCCCCCCTGGAAGCATCTGGCTCCGGGTCACCAAGTCGCCGTTTGCCTGTGTTGCGTACATGTACGGCCAAAGGAGCCGGCACAATGGATGCTTCGGCGGGAGGCGGTTGCGAGTAGCGATGGCCAGATGCGCGCCGCCCGCGAGGTGCAGCCAATTGAAGTGGCGCACCAGGGACGTATGCGTGCTGACGGCACACAGGGCGATCTTCTTCGAGACTTCCCACGTTGGATCCCCGGGGCCTGCGGACCCCAGCGTGCTGTCAATCTGAAAAGCCTGGAGCGCGCGAGCAAGGGGATCGACCCGGAAAAGCACCTTTACGCCAAGCTTGTGCAGCCCTACGTGGTGCTCGTAATCCCCGAGCCGCGCGAGATCCCATTTATAGATCCCGTCGCTGTCCTTTTCCAAATAGCCGGCGTAGGGTCCACGGACCGCGAGGGATCCGAGATCGGGGCTCCCGTAGAATTCCGCAGGGAGAACAGGAGGATCGAATTTCGTTCTGTGCAGCCACGTATAAGCGTGTCTCAATGCTTGAGCGGGGTCAGGGTCGACAGGAGGCAGGCCGGGCTGCATCGGCGGAAAGACCGAATAGAGCCAGAGCTGGAGCTTGAAGTACAAATTGTGTACCAAGGAATACCTCTCGTCCGCCGGGATGTCCTTGGGATGGCAGGTCAGGATGGTCTTGATCGGAAGGCCGGGAATCGCCTCGTATAGCGGGACCGGTTTGATGACATGGCCCGCCTTCGGTGGAAGCGGGATCGTTTGAGGCTTGGCGCCCGCGAATTTAATCCACCCGAGTACATTCCAGAACCATTTTCGGACGAACCACATAGGGCGACTCTCCAGGCAGAAGCATCGGCGGTCTTGGAGGACACGGCGAGTACGATTGAGCTCTGAGCCGCTCAAGGTTGTCAAGCCTTGTGAACCGTTATGCCCAGTTTGTCCAGGCAGGATTGCTCGCGGGGAAGGTCAACGGTCCTGCTTTCACTCCATGGGCTCCAGGCCGCTTCTGCAAACACTTCGTCAGAGTGACGGCAGCGGGTCTGCTCCGGCATCCGGGCACACTGCCGATGGTGTTCATTCGACAACCGGCTGCACCGCCGCGTGGGCCCTTGTCGAATTTGCCAGGGCGAGGACCGCCACACCTGCAGCGGAGAAATCGAAGAGTTCCCGCCGGGAAAGCAACATCGCCGATGCCTTCTCAATGTGGGGTACCGGGAACAAAACTGGGTTCATGACGGTGTTGCGCATTTGGCGCACCCGCACTACCCGTGGCGGCGATGCGCGTCGCCGCGCCAGGGGTCGGCCCTCAATTCCGGATCGCAAGCGCGCAGAGGATGGCGTGCGGGATCGAGCGCCTCGCCGGTGTCCCACGGTTCAAACCCGTTCTTGATGTTCGCGAGCCCGGTCGATGCGAGCTCCGGATACTGGCGCAGAATCGCCGTTTTGAAGTCCGTGTCGTCGATCCAGCGCAGACCCTCGGGCGTATAGACGTCCTCGTTGTAGCAGTCGGTGTAGAAGCGATCGGCCTGCAACCTGCGCGAGGCGTTGAGGATGAAGATCTGGAACATCGTCTCCCCGAAACCAAAGTTCGTCGGTCGATACCCCTCGGCCAGGGTGCCGATGAGCAGGTCGAGCTTTTCCACGTCATTGCGACCGCTGCCATAAACGTCTTTCAATTTCTGCACGTGCTCGGTGTCGTTCGTGAGATCTTCGAATGTGCGGATCGGATTCAAGCCAAGCTGACGGCGAAACTCGTTGTAGCGCGGCACGCCGCGTTCGCGTGCACGCACGATGTCCACGGTGCCCATGTCGAAGAACGGATTTCCGGGAATGCTCAGCTCCTGCATGAAGCGGGGATAGTTGTTCAGGACGAGCTGACCCGGATGCTGCGTCCCGAAGGAAACAAACAGGTCAGCGAGCGCATAACGGCGCGTGATCTTCCCCGAGCCGGACTGGCGCGTCTGGTGAAACGGCACGTGCTCGGCGGCCCCGTTGCCCTCGCGTCGGCGCAGCGCGATCGTCTCGGGCAGCAGCGAGTGCAGGCGGTAAATTTCCGTGAACTCCTCGGAAAGCCCGAAGCCGCGCCCGTGTTTGTCGATCGGATTGCCGACGATGCCGCCCAACTCGGGGTTGTGCACATTGATGTCCGCGACGGTCTTGCGCGCCTTGCCCCTGCGCAGAAGATTCGTGAGTATGCCGTACCAGTTCGCGTTGAGCGCTGCATCGAGTGCGGGATTGGGCAGAATGGCCGGCGTCCAT
Source organism: Burkholderiales bacterium (assembly GCA_050741735.1). Taxonomy (GTDB): domain Bacteria; phylum Pseudomonadota; class Gammaproteobacteria; order Burkholderiales; family JACQAP01; genus JACQAP01. The sequence goes on along the minus strand of JBOIFZ010000228.1, from coordinate 2,487 downwards.
TCGACGGAGTGGATCTTCGCCATGACGGCAGCGTTGATGAGCCGCGCCACGTTGAAGAGCCGGTTGTCGTCCCAGTCCGGGTAGGCGGCCTTGAGGTGGTCGCAGACGGCGTTGTGTTCGCGCGCGAAGAGCGTGTGCAACATCGTGAGGCCGACCCACCAGTTGCGCGTAAACCCGGTTTTCTCCATGCCCTTGCGGTCGAGCAGGAGCGTGCCGTCGCCATTCAACCGCAGTTTTCCGTCAACGCCGCTGCGCAGCCGATCCTGCGTGGGCTGATCGCTGCCGTAGATCTGCGATCCGTCCCACCAGTGCGTGACCTCGTTGATCGAACTCGTCGCAGCTTCCTCGCGGCCGTCCATGCGCGTGGGGTCGGCCTGGGTTTTGCCGACGAACATTTTTGTCTGCCAGTAGCGGGTACGCGCCGGGTCGTCCTCGGGCAGTGGTACCTCGATCACGTCGTTATAGCGAATCTCGCCGTGGTTGATCCAGTCGCCGTTCATGAACTGGATCCACGACGCTGCCAGCAGGTTGAGAAAGGGGACCTCCTTCATCAGCGGTTCACCCGTCTCCTTTTTATTGCGGGTGAGCAACTTGCGGCTGATCTCGCGCGGATTCGGCGTGAGCAGTTGCGTGCCCTTTTCGGGTCGGATCGCGGCGAGATCGACGTTGCGCAGAAACCGCGTGCCGGCCGCGCCCTCCTTGGGATCGGCCAGGTTGTTCCAGCTGCCGTCCGCGGTGCGAAAATGCGTGACGCCTGGCGGCGGCGTCTGGCCCTCGCGCTGAAAACCCGTGAGCGTGCCATGCGGGTAGCTCGTCCCGAGGTTGCGCGCATTGAGCTGTTCGCGCATATAGGCGAGCGTGAGAATCGCGAGCGTCAGCGAGCGCCGATACCAGTTGGTCCACACCGCGTCGCGATAACCGGCGAGCCGGCCCCACAGTTGCGTGGCGGTGTGCATGAGCACGGTGGCGACGACGCCGAGCTCATTGCCGAGCGCGATCCGCATGCGCCCGGAAAGGCCCGGCCGCGGCCGCGGCGGCAGCGGCACGGGCAGCGCGTTCACGCGTACGGCCGGCGCGGCGAGCAGCGCGTCGCGATCGAAGTAGTACATGTCGGGCACATGCACGTTAACCGCTGCGATCGCGTTGGCCTGCGCGAGCGCGAGCATGTCACGCCAATCGGCGTGATGCGGGTCGAGTTTCAGGGCCGCCGCATAGTGCCGCGCCGCCGGCTCGTACTGTTCGCTCTGAAAATACGCCAGCGCAAGCAACGCGTTGACGTCACCGCCGGGCTGCCTGGCCAGCTCAGATTCGAGTATCCCGATCGCACCCGGGAAGTCGCGGCGCTCGAGCGCCTGCATCGCGTCGGGGGAAGCCATCGGCCTGGGAGAGGTATTCATGCTTGGGGTCTTGCTGGCAGGGCGAAGACCAATCTCCCAACTACTCGGCTCCTTCCTGGGCGCCTGATTGCGCTCATGCCGATACGTCGAAATAGCCGCATAAATCACTTTACGCGCCCGGTTGATGCCTCCAAGGGGTCGATGCTCGGGCAACGCATGCCAGGGCGAGAACGATAGATTCTCGCCGAATTGTGTCTGTTCAGCGCTGGCAAAGTCCTGCTGCATGATCCTGATCGTTGCGACTTTGCGGAACGGCGACATCGACTCCGGCCATTCGTGTCCCGCATCTTCGATCGGCATCGCATCGGCGTCGGTTTGCAATTGCACGGTAAAGTCAAACAGTGCTTCGCCATCTTTCAGTTGCTTCATCATGGCCAGCCGCAGATAGTCGTCGGATGGATCGTCCGGAATCGTATCGGGCGTCAGGAATTGCGGAATGGCTGAATACTTGACCGCGCCATGGTTACCGAACCTGTAGGGTGTGCAACTGAAATAGCGAATCTGCAGCGGGTTGGCGAATTTTCGATTCGACTTGTAAAAGTTCCAGCCCACGCGCAAATGTGTCAAAAACCAGATTTTCGCGAAGATACTGCCGAACAACGCTTTGGCCCCGTCACTCGTTTCTTTCACGTCCTTGGTCATGAAGACGCTGGTGCTGGCCAGAATAAAATCGTGGGATTGTTCGTTTTTTTCCTCCGCGAGGATTTTTTCTCCCGGAACGCCCATTAATTTGATCGCCATGCCGCGAATGTCTTTGTCTTTGTCGGGCTTGATGGGGCCCGCCCCGTTGGAGAAACGGATCCATGCCTGGTAGGTGTTTGGTTCCTTGAATACGCCGATGCGCAATTCCGGCGGCAGGTTCGGCTCGACGATGAAATGCGCCTGGACGACGCCGTGCATTTTTGCGTGCGCGTCGCGGTGCATGGTCCCGGACGGATTGTCCTTGACCATTTGTTCTTTCATGGTTGCGATGAGATCTTCCGTATATTCAGCTTCGCCTGGTGGGATGGTTTCTTGAGCCAGTCGCAACGTAGACATATCTTGCTCCTCTCGGTTTGTCTTCATGATTTGTTTTGACTACAGGAGTGTG
>JBOIFZ010000227.1:0-2865 GCA_050741735.1 Burkholderiales bacterium | reverse complement strand
CGGTACACATCGAACACCCGGACCTCGTGAACGATGGCCGGTTTCGCCCGCAAAAGCCCGTCCAGAATGGCTTGCACCGGGGTGGTTTCGTCCACGGTTACCGCCAGGTCGCGGCGTACCGGGGGGAATCTGGAAACCTCGCGATACTGCGGCAACGGCAGCCGCAGCAGGGGTTCGGCATCGATTTCGAAAGCAACCAGCGGCTCGGGCAACTCGTACTTCTTCTGCCATTTAGGGTGCAATTCGCCGATCCAGCCTATGACCACGTCATCCAGAATGACCCGGGCCCCACGTCCGGGGTGCAATGCCGCGTGAATAACCGGTTCGAAGCGCGCGCCCCTGGGGGCGATCAGCCCTTCCAGGTCGTTCTTGACGTCGAAAAAATCGACGCCCCGCGCCGGAACGCCCCACTGCTCCTCGTCCACAGGGCCATACGCCACCGCCGCCACGCGCATCGGTTGGCGGATTCCCGCGACATCGAGTTCACTTTCCCTGACGGCGGGATCGCGCAGGAACGCCCGCCCCAACTCGAACGCACGCACCCGCGCCAGTTTACGGTTCAGATTGTAGGCAACGTTCGCAACCAGCCCGCCGATCAACGTGGAACGCATGACCGCCATCTGGCTGGCGATCGGGTTGAGCAAGCGGATCGGATCGGCATTGCCTGCAAAATCCGCCTCCCAGGAGGCATCCACGAAACTGTAGTTGACCACTTCCCGGTATTCGGCGGCCGCCATCTGCCGCCGCAGGTCGTGCAGCGAGCGCCGGTTTTCCGCAACCGGCAACATCGCGCTCGACGCCACCGGGGGCTGCGCGGGAATCCGCTCGAAACCATAAACCCGTGCCACTTCTTCGATCAGGTCTTCCTCGATTTCGATGTCGAAGCGGTACGAAGGCGGGGTGACCAGAAAGACTTCCTCGGCGCCCGCACCCTCGCGCCGGAACGCGAGGTTCAGACGGCTGAAGATGTCGGCCATATCTTCCGCGCCGACCGGCACGCCGATGACCTTGCGCGCGCGCGCCACCCGCATGCGCACCGGGTGGCGCTGCGGCAACTGCGCCACGGTGTCGTCCACCGGCCCGGGCTCCCCGCCGCAAATATCCAGGATCAGCCGGGCGGTACGCTCGATGCCGTCGATGTTGTTGTTGAAATCGACGCCGCGTTCAAAGCGGTGCGCGGCGTCGCTGACGAAGTTGTAGCGCCGCGCGCGTCCGGCGATCGCATCGGGAAAGAAGAATGCGGCCTCGAGGACGACGTTGCGGGTTTCCAGGTCCGCCTTGGTGCTGTCACCGCCCATGATGCCCGCCAGTCCGATCGGCCCGCTGGCATCGGTGATCGCCAGCACGCTCTTGTCGATCTCCACGACCTGCTCATTGAGCAGTTTGAGTTTCTCGCCCTTGCGGCCGAATCGCACGTCGATACCGCCGCTGAGCTTGTCAAGGTCATAGACGTGCAGCGGCCGGCCCAATTCAAGCATCACGTAATTGGTGACGTCCACCAGCGCCGAGATCGAACGCTGCCCGGCACGTTCCAGCCGCTGCTTCATCCACTCCGGTGTGGGCGCTCTCGCGTTGACGTTGCGGATCACCCGCCCGGTGAAGCGTCCGCATCCCTTGGGATCGGAAATCCGCACCGGACACCTGGCGTCGTTCGTGGCGGGTACGAGGCGCGTGTCCGGAGGGATCAGCGGCGCAGCGGTCAACGCCGCCACTTCGCGCGCAACGCCAAGCACCGACAGGCAGTCCGCGCGATTGGGCGTGAGCTTGATCGTCAGCACCTTGTCATCAAGAGCCAGCACCTTGCGCACGTCGCTTCCGGGCGCGGCATCCCCGGAAATAACCAGCAGACCGTTGTGATCATCCGAAAGTCCGAGTTCGCGTGCCGAACACAGCATGCCGCGACTTTCCACTCCACGCATGGTCGCAGCCGTGATTTCGAACGGTTTGTCCGCCGATTCACCCGGCAGCCTGGCGCCGACCAGCGCGCACGGCGCCTTCATCCCCGTGACCACGTTGGGCGCGCCGCAGACGATGGCGAGCGGCGCTCCGCTGCCGACGTCGACACGGCACACCGTCAGCTTGTCCGCATTCGGGTGTTTCTCGGCACTGAGCACCTGGCCCACCACCACGCCTGTGAATGGCGGCGCCACGCTAACGCTACTCTCCACCTCCAGGCCCGACATGGTCAGCAGATGCGCGAGCGCCTCCGTAGTCAACGGCGGATCGACCAGCGTGCGCAACCATTTTTCCGAGAACTGCATTTTTGTCTTTTAGTGGGTCTTCTTGACGATTCTGGCGTATCCCTCAAGGGCACCCGTCGAGCGGGTATTGAAAAGAAGGTATAGAAATGAATCTTGCCGGTTCAATTGAATTGCCTGAGGAACCGCAGATCGTTTTCGAAGAACAGCCGCAGGTCGTTGATGCCATAGCGCAGCATGGTCAGCCGCTCGAGCCCGCTGCCGAAGGCGAATCCGATGTAGCGCTCCGGGTCCAGGCCGAAGTTGCGCACGACGTTGGGATGCACCTGCCCGGCTCCGGAAATTTCCAGCCAGCGACCCTCGAGCGGCCCGTTGGGAAACGACATGTCGATCTCGGCGGAGGGCTCGGTAAACGGAAAAAACGAGGGGCGGAAGCGCACCTCCAGGTCGTCGGTCTCGAAGAAGCGGCGCAGGAAATCGGTGTAAACGCCCTTCAGATCCGCAAAACTGACGTGTTCGTCTATCCACAGCCCCTCGACCTGGTGAAACATCGGCGAGTGGGTCGCATCCGAATCCACGCGGTAGGTGCGTCCCGGCGCGATCACCTTGATCGGCGGCTTGCGCGCGCGCGCGTAACGCACCTGGATCGGGCTGGTGTGGGTACGCA
>JBOIFZ010000226.1:0-4227 GCA_050741735.1 Burkholderiales bacterium | reverse complement strand
TCCCTTGCGCTCCGCCGCCAGCATCGGCGGCAGCATCAGCACAAAGGCGCCGCACATGACCGGCAGATAAACCATCCAGTGGCTGCCCGCGGGCAGATGTGCCCGCAACGCGAACGGCACGACCACGAACAGCGCCATCAGCACCGCGTGCAGCGCGAAGATGCCGTAGTTGAGCCGCAACAACTGGTGATCCAGCAGCACCCTGCCGACCGGCACCGCCGGGCCCGCAGGCGTTGTGCCGGCACGGCTATGCGACGGATCGGGAATGACGAAGCGCACCACCACGATCGCCGCCAGCGCCAGAAAACCTGTCAGCGCGAAAATGCCTGGCACGCCCATCACATGATCCAGCACCGGACTGGCCACCATCGAAAGCGCGAACGTGGCGCCTATGGTCATGCCGATGATCGCCATCGCCTTGGTGCGCTGATCGTCGCGGGTGAGATCGGCGGTGAGCGCGATCACCGCTGCGGAAATCGCGCCCGCGCCCTGTATCATCCGGCCCAGGATCACCATGGTGATATCTTGCGCCAGAGCGGCCAGGAAGCTGCCAAGCGCGAAGATCACCAGACCGAGATAGATGGTGCGCTTGCGCCCCCAACGGTCAGAGAGCCAGCCGAACGGCACCTGCAGGCAGGCCTGGGTCAGGCCATAGGCCCCGAGCGCGAGCCCGACCAGCGTGTGGTCATGGCCGCCGGGAAGGCGCTCGGCGTACAGCGCAAAAACCGGAAGAATGATGAACATCCCCAGCATGCGCAACCCGAAAATACCGGCCAGGCCGACACTTGCGCGCAGTTCCAGGGGCGTCATCCGGTCCGGGAAGGGCATTCTGCGAAAGGACGTAAACCGCGGATTGGGAAAAGAAATTGAAGTGCAGTATATTAACAGGTTGACTCATCCCCCTTCCAGCGAATGGACTATATCCGCGTCCGCGGCGCACGCACCCACAACCTCAAGAACATCAATCTCGACCTGCCGCGCAACCGGTTGATCGTGATCACCGGGCTGTCCGGGTCCGGCAAGTCCTCGCTAGCTTTCGATACCCTCTACGCCGAGGGTCAGCGCCGTTACGTCGAGTCGCTGTCCGCTTATGCCCGGCAGTTCCTGGAATTGATGGAAAAGCCGGACGTGGATCTGATCGAAGGCCTGTCGCCGGCGATCGCCATCGAGCAGAAGGCCACCAGCCACAACCCCCGCTCCACCGTAGGCACCGTTACCGAGATCCACGATTACCTGCGGCTGCTGTATGCGCGCGTCGGCGAGCCGCACTGCCCCGACCACGGCATCTCGCTGTCGGCGCAGAGCGTGTCGCAGATGGTGGACCACGTTCTGCAACTTGCGCAGGACACGCGGCTGATGATCCTGGCCCCGCTGCTGGTCGGCCGCAAAGGCGAAAACCTGGAATTGTTCGAGGACCTGCGCGCGCAGGGCTTCGTGCGGCTGCGCGTGGACGGCGAGGTGCACGACATCGATTCCGTGCCCAAGCTCGCCAAGACCCGCAAGCACACCATTGAAATCGTGGTGGACCGCCTGAAGATCCGGCCCGAAGCGAAGCAGCGGCTGGCGGAATCGTTCGAGACTGCGCTGCGCCACGCCGACGGGCGCGCGCTGGCGGTGGAGATGGACGGAGGCCAGGAGCACCTGTTTTCGGCGCGCTTCGCCTGCCCGATCTGCAGTTATTCGCTGCCCGAGCTCGAGCCGCGCCTGTTCTCGTTCAACAATCCGATGGGGGCGTGTCCGCGCTGCGACGGACTGGGGAGCATCACCTTCTTCGATCCAAAAAGACTGGTGGCCTTTCCGCACCTGTCGCTCGCCGCCGGCGCCATCAAAGGCTGGGACCGGCGCAACCAGTTCTATTTCCAGATGCTCACCAGCCTCGGCGAACAATACGGTTTCGATATCGACACACCGTTCGAGCAGCTTCCGAAGAATATGCAGGACCTGGTGCTGAACGGGTCGGGGCGGGACAAGGTGCGCTTCCTCTACGTGGGTGAGCGCGGCAACAAGTACCAGCGCGAGCACCCGTTCGAAGGCATCGTGCCGAATCTGGAACGGCGCTATCGCGAAACGGATTCGATCGTGGTGCGCGAGGAGCTGGCGAAGTTCCTCGCCAGCCAGCCCTGCCCCGAGTGCAACGGCACGCGGCTGCGCCGCGAAGCGCGCTACGTCTTCGTGGCCGACAAGCCGATCTACGAATTAAGCGCCATGCCGTTGAAACGGGCGCTGCAGTTTTTCCAGGAGACCGAATTCGAGGGCGCCAGGCTGGCGATCGCCGAGAGGATCGTGCGCGAAATCGCCAACCGGCTGCAGTTCCTGGTCAACGTCGGCCTCGACTACCTCACGCTCGACCGCTCCGCGGACACGCTCTCCGGCGGCGAAGCGCAGCGCATCAGGCTGGCCTCGCAGATTGGCTCCGGCCTCACCGGAGTGATGTACGTCCTCGACGAGCCGTCGATCGGACTGCATCAGCGCGACAACGGCCGGCTGCTCGCCACCCTCAAGGAATTGCGCGACCTGGGCAACTCGGTCATCGTGGTCGAGCACGACTTCGAAGCGATCATGAGTGCGGATTACGTGGTGGATTTGGGACCCGGGGCCGGCGAGCACGGCGGCCATATCGTCGCCGAAGGCACACCGCAGGCGATGATGGCGCACACCAAATCGCTGACCGCCCTGTACCTGTCCGGCAGGAGGCAGATCGCCATCCCGCGCCTGCGCCACAAGCCGCAGGCCAAGAACACGCTGCGCCTGCTGGGCGCGCGTGGCAACAATCTCAAGGGCGTAAACCTCGATCTGCCGGTCGGACTGCTGGTGTGCGTGACAGGTGTGTCGGGATCGGGCAAGTCCACCCTGATCAACGACACACTCTATCACTCGGTGGCACAGCATCTCTACGGCAGCGCCGCCGAACCGGCGCCGTTCGACGAGATCCAGGGAATCGATTTCTTCGACAAGGTGGTGAACGTCGACCAGAGCCCGATCGGCCGCACCCCGCGTTCCAACCCCGCCACTTACACCGGCCTGTTCACGCCGATCCGCGACCTGTTCGCCGGCGTGCCGCTGGCGCGCGAGCGCGGTTATGGAGCGGGGCGCTTCTCCTTCAACGTCAAGGGCGGCCGCTGCGAGGCCTGCCAGGGTGACGGCGTCATCAAGGTGGAGATGCATTTCCTCCCCGACATCTACGTGCCCTGCGACGTCTGCCACGGCCGCCGCTACAACCGCGAGACGCTGGAGATTCAGTACAAGGGCAGGAACATCCACGAAGTGCTGGAAATGACGGTGGAGCAGGCACACGGGTTCTTCAGCGCCGTGCCGGCGATTGCGCGCAAACTCGATACGCTGCTCGACGTCGGGCTGGGCTACATCCGCCTCGGCCAGAGCGCGACCACGCTTTCCGGCGGCGAGGCGCAGCGGGTCAAGCTCGCTCTCGAGCTGTCGAAACGCGACACCGGACACACGCTGTACATGCTCGATGAGCCCACCACGGGGCTGCATTTCCAGGACATCGAGATGCTGCTGAAGGTATTGCACCGCTTGCGCGACCACGGCAATACGGTGGTCGTGATCGAGCACAACCTCGATGTAATCAAGACCGCCGACTGGGTCGTGGACCTCGGTCCGGAGGGCGGCGACGGCGGCGGGCGCATCGTCGCCGAAGGCACTCCGGAGGATATCGCCCGCGACCCCGGCAGTTATACCGGCCGCTATCTTCGGCCGGTGCTCGGTCTGGACAAGGTCGAGAAGCGCGCCTCGGGCGCGCGCTGATTTCCGTGCTCGCGTAGAAAAAAAAAGCCGGGCGGCGCCCGGCTTTTTCTTGATCATCTGTCTCCGCATTACTTCTCTGCGGGCTTGGTTTCCTCAGTCTCCGCAGGACGATCCATGAGCTCGACCAGTGCCATCGGCGCGTTGTCACCCTGGCGGAAACCGAACTTGAGGATGCGCAGATAACCGCCGTTACGGTTGGCGTAGCGCGGGCCCAGTTCGTTGAAAAGTTTTATCACCATTTCGCGATCGCGCAGCCGGGAAAACGCCAGGCGCCGGTTGGCGAGCGAGGGCTTCTTGCCGAGGGTTATGATCGGTTCGGCCACGCGGCGCAACTCTTTTGCCTTCGGCAACGTGGTCTTGATCACCTCGTGGCGCAGGAGCGAGTTGGTCATGTTGCGCAGCATCGCCAGGCGATGGCTGCTGGTGCGGTTGAGTTTTCTCAGTCCCAGACGGTGGCGCATG
>JBOIFZ010000225.1:0-3288 GCA_050741735.1 Burkholderiales bacterium | reverse complement strand
TGCGCCTCCTGCCGCGCGTCCTGCAAGCCGTGGACGACACGAATGAAGCGCAGAAGCTGCGGCTATACGAAAAGATCCAGGCGGAATTCGGGAACCGATTGCGGGGCAGGGTGTTCGGGCTGTGGGGGCTGTCTTTCAAGCCCGGTACTGACGATCTGCGCGAAGCGCCGTCCGTCGTCCTAATCGAGAAACTGATCGCCGCCGGTGCGCGCGTGCGGGCGTACGATCCGGTCGCGATGGCCGCGGCGCGCGCGAGACTGCCCCGGGCGTGGTTCAAGTCGAAGGCGCTGCGGCTTGTCCCGGATCAGTACTCAGCGCTAAAAGGCGCGGATGCCCTGGTGCTGGTGACGGAATGGAAGCCGTTCCGTTCCCCTAATTTTCAGCTGATGAGGAAGCTCATGCGCGGAAAAGTGATTTTCGACGGGCGCAACCAGTACGACCGGGATGCAGCCCGTGATGCGGGCTTCCATTATTACGGAATCGGCAGGTGACCGCTCAGGACGGCCTATCGCTGCGGGCGGCGCCGGAGACTCACGTCACGAGGCGACGCGCTTCGGGAAGGTGCCCGCGGTAAGCGTCATAGATCCGCTTGAGCGCCTCACGCATGCCTACACGCGGCTTCCAGCGGAGGTCGCGGCAGCTACCATCAATCCTGGGCACGCGGTTCTGCATGTCCTGGTAGCCCTTGCCGTAGTATTTGTCGGCAGTGGTCAGGGCCACACGCACCTTGCTGGCTCGCGCACGGTACTCCGGATAAGTCAGCGCCGTCTCGATCATCAATCGAGCCAGATGCCGGATCGAAAGATTGTTCTTCGGGTTGCCAATATTGTAGATCTTGCCGCTCGCGATGCGGCCCGGGTTCTCGATGATCTTCATCAGCGCGTCGATGCCGTCATCGATATAGGTGAAGGACCGGCGCTGACGTCCGCCGTCGACCAGCTTGATCTGCTCTCCCCGCACGATCTGGCCCAGGAACTGGGTGACGACGCGCGAGCTGCCTTCCTTCTGGGCGTGCAAGTTGTCGAGTCCGGGGCCGATCCAGTTGAAGGGACGGAACAGCGTGAAATCGAGCTGGTGTTCCATGCCATAAGCCCAGATCACGCGGTCCATGAGCTGCTTGACGCACGAATAGATCCAGCGCTGCCGGTTGATCGGTCCCAGAACCAGCTCGGAGGAATCCGTGTCAAATAGCCGGTCGCGGCACATACCGTAGACTTCCGAGGTCGAGGGAAAGACCAGCCGCTTGCGGTGCTGCACGCAGGCGCGCACGATCGGCAGGTTGGCCTCGAAGTCGAGCTCGAATACACGCAGCGGCTCCTTCACGTAAGTCGCAGGAGTCGCGATCGCGACCAGCGGCAGCACGGTGTCGCACTTGCGGATGTGGTAGGCGATCCATTCCTGATTGATGGTAATGTCGCCTTCGAAAAAGTGAAAACGCTGCTCACCCATCAGGTCCGCGATGCGGTCGGTATTCATGTCCATGCCGTAGACCTCCCACGGCGTGGTCGCGAGGATACGCTTCGAGAGATGATGGCCGATGAATCCGTTGACGCCGAGTATCAGGATTTTCTTCATGGGGTTGTGATTTCGTTCTTCAATGCTAGCAATTCCGTTCTGTAACGCGCGCGCATCACGTCAGCATTGAAAGGCAGACCGTCGAATTCCGCTTCCAGCACTCGCAGTACTCCTCCATCCGCGCAACGTAGATGCAATTCGGAGCCGCGTGCAAGCAGCGCCGGATGGCCCGTGATGGCGCCACGCTCTCCGGTATTGAATGTTCGCAACAGACGCAGCGTCTTTCCAGCCAACCGGCAAAACGCACCGGGGTACGGCGGCGCTACGGCGCGCACGAGGTTATGAATGCGGCTTGCCGGCCAGGCAGGATCGACGGCGCCGTCCTCGGGCCGGCGCCCGCCAAAGTAGCTGCCCGCCGCCAGCTCCTGTGGCACCAGTCTCGCGGTGCCGGATAGTAACCCGGGAAGCGATCGTTCGAGGACGATTTCAGCCGCCAGGGTCACCTTGTCGAAAACATCGCGCGCCGTGTCGTTTGGCAGGATCGGAACACGCTCTCGATCGACGATGCGGCCCGTATCCGGCTTCACGACCATTTCGTGCAGCGTGGCGCCGGTTTCCCGCTCCCCATGTACGATTGCCCAGTTCACAGGAGCCCGACCGCGGTATTTCGGGAGGAGCGACCCGTGGACGTTGTACGCCCCGAGCGACGGGAGCGCGAGCAGCCCGGGCCCGAGCATGCTGCGGTAGTAGAACGAGAACAGGATGTCGGGCGCCGACGAGCGGACAGACTCGATCACCTCGGCGGTATTGGGATCTTGCGGTGCAATGACCGGGATGCCGTAAAGCCTGGCGCGTTCAGCAACGCTCGTAAACCAGACCTTTTCGTTCGGGTCATCCTTGTGCGTGACCACCAGACGGACTTCAACGCCCCCGGCGCGCAATACCTCCAGACAGCGTACTCCGACGTTGTGGTACGCGAAGACGGTTGCTCGGGTCACTTGATCCTGGCGAGCGGCTCGGCGTGCGTCTCGGGCGCAACCTGAATGCCGGCCACTTGGTGGTCCTCAGCCTCCGGTTTTTCGAGCACGCTGCTGATCAAGAATCGCGGTCGCCGCAGCACTTCCTGGTAAATCCGCCCGATGTACTCCCCGAGGAGACCTATTCCGAACAGCACGAGGCCTGAAATGAACATCTCGAACGCCTCCATGAGCGAGTCGAACATACCTTCGGCCGCTTGCCCCCGCACCAATCGATGAATCACCTGGAAGCCAACTATGCTCATCGCGCCGAGCGCGAGAAGAAATCCGATCAGCGAGAACACCTGCAACGGCGCCAGCGAAAAGCCGGTTACAAGGTCGAAATTGAGCCGCAACAGCTTGTAAAGGGAATATTTCGTCGCGCCCGTCGCGCGCTGGGCATGCTCCACGCTGACCTCGGTAGGGTTCTGGGCGAACGTGTATGCGAGCGCGGGAATGAACGTATTGATCTCGGTGCAGGCGTTGATTGCATTGACGATTGAGCGGCTGTACGCGCGCAGCATGCAGCCGTGGTCTGTCATTCGAATACCCGTCGTTCGCTCACGCACGTAATTCCCCAATCGTGACACGTTGCGCCGGAACCACGAATCTGCTCGCTCCGTGCGCACACCGCCGACGTAGTCATGGCCTTCGTCCATCTTCGCCAGCAGTTTGGGAATTTCCTCGGGAGGATTCTGCAGGTCGGCATCCAGCGTGACGATCCGCTCGCCTCGGCAACGCTCGAAGCCTGCCATGA
>JBOIFZ010000224.1:0-2522 GCA_050741735.1 Burkholderiales bacterium | reverse complement strand
GCGTCGTCATTGCTTTCTCCACTTACTTCAAAACTCTTTCACCACGAAGGACACGAAGGAAACACGAAGGGGCACGAAGGAAATCAAGAACAGAACGATCCGGGCTGAAAGAGAACGCGACAGGCTGGCGCGCATGCACGATCAAAAATCCGTCCTATGAGTTTCCGTTCATGATTGTCTGTATGGTTCTCCTTCGTGTTTCTTTTGCATTTCCTTCGTGACCCTTCGTGGTAAACGCGTATAGTGCCCGGCGCAGCCGGGCTTTCAGGATCTGAACAGACGCGTGTACTGGGTCTCGTGGCGGCTGCTGGCGATCGCCAGCGCCGGGGAGAAGTTGCTCAGGCCCTCATCGCCGGTCTGGAGCGCCGCATCCGCAACGGAGGGGAGCAGCGCCACCAGCCGCGCAAGCACGCGCTGCCCGGCCGATTGTCCGAGCGGCACGAGTTTCATCGTCGAGGACACCTGGTTTTCGCCCCACGCCCAAAGATAGCCGGTCAGTCCTTCCCGCAGCGGCACGCCGAAGCCGTGCGCCGCAAAGCTGAACGCCGTCGGGAACGCCGGTGCTTCGATCGCCTCCAGCGCGCTGGTGTCGAGTTCGCCGGTTGCATCCAGCACCAGCTTGAGCGCGCCGCCCATCTGCAGCGTCTCGGCGCGCAGTTCCGCCGTTTCCCTGATGGCGACGAAGCGAGCGTTCCAGTGCCGCGCCGCATTGACATCGCTCTCGTCCCACGCCTGGTATAGCCGCTGCCAGATCGGCGCCTCGAGCGTGCCGATGTTGAAGCGCAACGCGTCGGTGATCCACTGCAACGCGGTCTGTTCGTCGCGGATTGCCTCCTCTTCCACCGCCCACTCCAGTCCCTGCGAATAGCTGTACGCCCCCACCGGCAGCAGCGGACTGGCCAATCGCAGCAATTGCGCGAGACTGGTGCCCGAAAGTGCGTTTGCGCTCATGTGCCGGCCTTTGAAGAGTATTGATGGATGATGCCCCGATGTATCGGCGCCTCGCCGTGATGCTGATGCCCCCCGTACGCTCCGGCCTCCGGTTCGAACGGAGCTTCCATCGCCACCGCGACCGCACCCAGTCCTTCGACCATCTGCCGGAGCACGTAGTCATTGGCGATGCGCAGCCATCCCTCGCCGATCTGCAACGGAACATGGCGATTGCCGAGGTGATAGGCGATGCGCGCCAGTTGCATCCCATCCGGGCAACCGATATGCAGCACTTTCTCGTGCTTGGCGGTGACCCGGACCACGCGCCCGTCGTCCGCTTCCAGGAAATCGCCGCCGCGGAGCCACTCGCCGCGCGGCAGGAACAACCCGACTTCCTCGCCGCTGTCGGTTTGCGTGCGCAAACGGCTCTTCTGCCGCAGTTCGAAGGGCAGCACCAGTTCGGCATCGAACGGCGCCCGCGGCGCGCAGCGTTTCTGGATCGTCAGCATGTTTAGAACAGGAAGTATCTCTGCGCCAGCGGCAGGGTTTTTGCGGGCTCGCAAGTCAGCAACTGCCCGTCCGCGCGCACTTCGTAAGTCTCGGGGTCCACTTCAATGACCGGCAAATGGCCGTTCAGCGGCAGATCGGATTTCTTCAGTTTGCGGGTGCCGGACACCGCAACGAGCGGCTTCTGCAGCCCGAGTTTCCTGCCGACGTCGCCTTCCAGCGCGGCCTGCGAGACAAACGTCACCGACGAGTGCCTGCACGACACGCCAAAGGCGCCGAACATGTAACGGAAGTGCACCGGCTGCGGGGTAGGAATGGACGCATTCGGATCGCCCATCGCCGCAGCGGCGATCACGCCGCTCTTGAGTATCATCGACGGCTTGACGCCGAAGAATGCCGGCTTCCACAGGACCAGGTCGGCAAGCTTGCCGGCCTCGACCGAGCCGACCTCGTGTGCGACGCCGTGAGTAATCGCGGGATTGATGGTGTACTTGGCGATGTAGCGCTTGACGCGGTGGTTGTCCGAATCTCCGCTGTCCCCGGCAAGGCTGCCGCGCTGGATTTTCATTTTATGCGCGGTCTGCCAGGTACGGATGATGACTTCGCCGACCCGGCCCATCGCCTGCGAATCGGACGAGATCATGCTGAAGGCACCCAGGTCGTGCAGGATGTCCTCCGCGGCAATGGTCTCGCGGCGGATGCGTGACTCGGCGAAGGCAACGTCTTCGGCGATGCCGGGATCGAGGTGATGGCAAACCATCAGCATGTCGAGGTGCTCGTCGATGGTATTGACGGTGTACGGCCGCGTCGGGTTGGTCGAGGACGGCAGCACGTTAGGCTGGCCGCAGGCCTTGATAATGTCCGGCGCGTGCCCGCCGCCGGCACCCTCGGTGTGGTAGGTGTGGATGGTGCGGCCCTTGAATGCGGCGAACGTGGTCTCGACGAAACCGGATTCGTTCAGCGTATCGGTATGGATGGCGACCTGGACGTCGTAGCGGTCGGCCACCTCCAGGCAGTTGTCGATCGCCGCCGGCGTGGTGCCCCAATCCTCGTGCAGCTTGAGGCCGCAGGCGCCGGCCTCGATC
>JBOIFZ010000223.1:0-3452 GCA_050741735.1 Burkholderiales bacterium | reverse complement strand
GCCGGAAGAGATCGGCGGGCTGGCGCGCTACATCTGCAGCGACGGCGCGTCGTTCATGACCGGCACCGACATCCTCATGGACGGCGGCTGGACGGCGCAGTAAGGCCGTGACGACGTGACGGCGTGACGATCGTGACGACGGAAAGTCACCGGTGATTTTCTTCGTAGTTGCCGCCTGGCGAGGGGTGAAGCAGCTCAGCCAAAGCACACAAGCAAGATGGATTGCCTTGTTCTAGTCTTTGGTTTACCTCGTCACGCCGTCAAAATGTGCGGACGGGAGTTCGCATGCTGAGGAACTGTAGTTCCGGCATAACGTCGGCTACGCAGACGTTAGCCTGCACTGAAACGCGCTCAAGAGAATGCGCGTTTTCACGTCGTCACGTCATTTCCGTTCTCCCCGGAGAACGGAAATGAAGATTCTGGTCTTTGGAGCGGGCGTGATCGGCGTCACCGGCGCGTGGTATCTGGCGAAGGCCGGGCACGAGGTCACGGTGATCGACCGGCAGCCCGCCGCCGGGATGGAGACCAGTTTCGCCAACGGCGGCCAGATCTCGGTCAGCCATTCCGAACCCTGGGCCAATCCTGGCGCGCCGCTGAAGATCCTCAAATGGCTCGGACGCGAGGATGCGCCGCTGCTGTTCCGCCTGCGCGCCGACCTGCGCCAATGGTCGTGGGGGCTGCGATTCCTGCTCGAATGCCTGCCTGGCCGTACCCGGAGCAATACGCTGACCATCCTGCGGCTGGCGCTGTACAGCCGCACCATGCTGCAGCAACTGCGCCGCGATACCGGCATTGTCTACGATCACCTTGAGAAAGGGATTCTCCACCTCCAAACCAACGCAGCCGAGTTTGCGCAGGCGCATGCACGGGTTGCACTGATGCGCGAGTACGGCTGCGCGCTGGAACTCAAGAGCACGCAGGAATGCCTGGCCATCGAGCCAGCCCTGAGGGCCACGCGCATACGCATCATCGGTGCGACTTATTCGCCGGACGACGAATCGGGCGACGCTCACCAGTTTACCCAGAACCTGGCCGCGCTATGCCGCGGCCAGGGCGTGGAGTTCCGCTACGAGACTTCGCTCGAGGCGGTTATCACCGCGGGTGACGCGGTTTCCGGTGCGGCGCTGCGCGATCCGCGCGGCAGCCGCGAGGTGGTGAACGCGGACGCCTGTGTGGTTGCGCTCGGCAGCTACAGCCCCTTCGTGCTCGCTTCCGTGGGCGTGCGTGTGCCGGTATATCCGGTGAAAGGCTATTCGGTGACGGCCCCGCTGGCGAACGCAGATGCCGCGCCGACCGTGTGCATGACCGACGAGAACGCCAAGATCGCGGTGACGAGGCTCGGCGACCGCCTGCGTTCGGCCGGTACCGCGGAACTGACCGGATACGACACATCGCTCAACGAAGCGCGCTGCCGGGCGATCATCGAACGCGTCGAGGAACTCTTCCCAGGGGCAGGCGATTTTGCCAATGCGTCCCGATGGGCAGGCTTGCGCCCGGCTACGCCAAGCAACGTGCCCCTGTTGGGGCGCACCCGCTATCGCAACCTCTTCCTCAATACCGGTCACGGCACGCTCGGCTGGACGCTCGCGTGCGGATCCGGCAAGGCTGTCGCCGACCTGATCGATGGGCGCCGGCCGGACGTCGAGTTTCCTTTTTGTTGAGTTCATTGAAACCATAAGGCGAACCACCAAGACACCAAGGCACCAAGGGAAGCAATTCATTCTGGATTTTGGTTTTCTTGGTGTCTTCGTGCCTTGGTGGTTGGATTGCGTGTCCTGGATCCTTGTCTATCGTTGTCATTGACGGACGCGTCGTATCCGCCTGAGAATAGCGCCTTCCGGTTGTCACCGGTTGCCCGCAAATGCGCCCGTGCGTGGCGCCTGAACTCACTGTCGTTACATCTCCTGGAAGGTCAGATCATGGCTATTTTTCTGAAAACCGGCATTTCCGCCGAGCAAGACGCTGCGGACATCGCCAAGGTACGCAAAACCGTCGAGGACATCCTCGCCGACATCGAGAAGCGTGGCGACGCAGCCGTGCGTGATCTGTCAAAGAAATTCGACAACTGGTCGCCGGAAGACTTCCGCATGAGTAAGGCCGAGATCGAGGACTGCGTGCGCCAGCTCCCGAAGCAGGTGATCGAAGACATCAAGTTCGCGCAGGCGCAGATTCGCAATTTCGCGCGGATCCAGCGCGACGCGCTGCGCGACGTGGAAGTGGAAACTCTGCCCGGCGTGATCCTTGGCCACAGGAACATCCCGGTGGGGAGCGTCGGCTGCTACGTCCCCGGCGGCAAGTATCCGCTGGTGGCTTCCGCACACATGAGCATCGTCACCGCTCGCGTGGCCGGGGTGAAGCGCATCATTGCGAGTGCGCCGCCGTACCAGGGCAAGCCGCATCCGGCGATAATTGCGGCGATGAGTCTTGCCGGCGCCGACGAGATCTACACCATCGGCGGCGTGCAGGCGATCGGCGCTATGGCACTCGGCACCGCCACGATCAAGCCGACCGACATGATCGCCGGCCCGGGCAACGCCTTCGTTGCCGAGGCCAAGCTCCAGCTTTCGGGACGGGTCGGCATCGACCTGTTTGCGGGCCCCACCGAAACCCTGATCATTGCCGACGACTCCTGCGACGCAGAGATGTGCGCGACCGACCTGCTGGGCCAGGCCGAGCACGGTCCGAATTCGCCGGCGATCCTGCTCACCAACTCGCGCCGGCTCGCCGAAGAAACGATCAAGGAAGTCGAACGCCAACTCGAGACGCTGCCGACTGCGGCAATAGCCGGCCAGGCGTGGCGGGATTACGGGCAGGCGATCGTGTGCAAGGACTACGCCGAAATGGTAAAGGAGGCCGACCGCATCGCTTCCGAACACGTGCAGGTGATGACCAGGGACCCGGATTACTTCCTCAAGAACATGAGCAACTACGGTGCGCTGTTCCTTGGGCCGGAAACCAACGTCTCCTACGGCGACAAGGTGATCGGCACCAACCACACGCTGCCCACCCGCAAGGCGGCGCGCTATACCGGCGGCTTGTGGGCCGGCAAGTTCATCAAGACCTGCACTTACCAAAAAGTGAAGCCCGAGTCCTCGGCGATGATCGGCGAATACTGCTCGCGCCTGTGCGCGGTCGAGGGGTTCGCCGGCCACAAGGCGCAGGCCGATCTTCGGGTCAAGCGCTACGGGCGCTTGCGCGCCGCGTGATAGGCCGTGACTGACGTGACTGTCGTGACTGCCGTAACGATGGTTTTACGACTCACGACAGTCACGGAGTTACGATAGTCACGTAGTCACGATCAACCTTCCCAGAAACTGATCCGGCGTGGACGTTCCATTACGCGGGCAAGTGGCAACCGTCATCGGCGGCTCCGGCGCAATCGGCTCCGCGATCTGCAGGCATTTCGCCGAGGCCGGCGCGACCTGCATCGTCACCTACAACCGCGGCAAGGA
>JBOIFZ010000222.1:0-9965 GCA_050741735.1 Burkholderiales bacterium | reverse complement strand
CGCGGCGGCGAGCGCCGGATTCGAGCGCAAGGGGCTGACCGCGTGGGACTTCGACGAGTTGCCCGAGCAGGTCGAGGTGGAACGCGGCGGGCGCAAGCTGGTCGGTTATCCGACGATAGCCGACGAGGGCAGGTCGGTCGCGCTGACGCTTCTGGATACCGAAGCCGAGGCCGACGCGGCGACCCGCAAGGGCCTGCGCCGGCTGTTCCAGCTGGCGCTGCCGGAGCAGGTGAAGTTCCTGGCGCGCAACCTTCCTGGGTTCACCGAATTGCAGTTGCGCTACGCGCTGCTCGGCGAGCGCGAAGGCGGCAAGCAGGACAAGGGCGGCCGGCATGACAAGGGCGAAGTGGCCGAGCGGATGCGCGAAGAGCTGATCACCGCCATTTGCGATCGCACATTCTTCGTCGAAGACGAACCGGTGCGCGACCGCAAGGCGTTCGAGGTGCGGGTGGCGAAAGGCAAGACACGGCTGATGGACGTGGCGCAGGAGATTTGCCGCATCGCCGCCGAGATCCTGGCCGAGCACCAGGCGCTGCGGTCCAAGCTCGACCAGTCGCAGCACGCCGCATGGCCGCGCGCGGTCGCGGACGTCCGCAGCCAGTTGCGCGAGCTGCTCGGGCCCGGATTCCTCGCCTCGGTGCCGTTCGATAGGCTCAAACATTACCCGCGCTATCTGCGGGCGATCGCGGTGCGGCTCGACAAGATTGCATCCAACCCGGAGCGCGACAGCAACTGGCAGCAGCAGCTCGCGCGCTACTGGCAGGCCTATCAGGTGCGGCTTGCCGCCGACCGTTCCCGCGGACTGCGCGACCCGAAAGTGGAGGAAATGCGCTGGATGCTCGAGGAATTGCGGGTGTCGCTGTGGGCGCAGCAGCTGAAAACGCCTAACCCCGTTTCCTTCAAGCGCATCGAGAAATACTGGAGCGAGGTTTAGCGAGGGCTGATAGCATCGCGAGACACGGATCGGACAAGTAGCGACGGATTGGACAAGCGTTATGGAGAAGTCCTTCAAGAGCGAAATCGAACTGCTGCGCCTGGGAAACGGACAGGTCTTCCACGGCGAAGGTATTCTCGCGATCACCAAGGCTTTGCTGCAATCCGGCGTGGCCTACGTCGGCGGCTATCAGGGCGCGCCGGTCTCCCATCTGATCGACGTGATGGTCCAGGCCGAGGATTATATGGGCGAGCTTGGCGTGCATGTCGAAGCCTGTTCCAACGAGGCGTCCGCCGCCGCCATGCTCGGCGCGTCGATTCACTATCCGTTGCGCGGCGCGGTGACCTGGAAGTCCATCGTCGGCACCAACGTCGCCGCCGATGCGTTGTCGAATCTTTCCTCGCCGGGCGTTGTCGGCGGCGCGCTGATCGTCATCGGCGAAGACTACGGCGAAGGCGCCAGCGTGATCCAGGAACGCACCCACGCCTATGCGCTCAAATCCTCGATGCTGATGCTGGATCCGCGCCCGGAGCTCTCCAACATGGTGCGGATGGTGGAGGACGGCTTCCGGCTCTCCGAGGCTTCGAACATGCCGGCACTGCTGGAGATGCGCATCCGCGCCTGTCATGTGCGCGGCAGTTTCGTCTGCAAGGACAATGTGGCGCCCGCAGTTTCGACCCGGCACCTGATGGAACAACCGGCTGAGTTCGATTACAGCCGGCTTGCGCATCCGCCGGTGACCTTCCGCCACGAAAAGCTCAAGGGCGAGGCGCGCATTCCGGCGGCCCGCCGCTACATCGCCGAGCACGGATTGAACGAGCTTTTTGCCGGCAGGCGCGATGATGTCGGACTGATCGTGCAGGGCGGGCTGTACAACTCGCTGGTCCGCACGCTGCAGCAGTTTGGAATGGCCGATGCCTTCGGCCAATCCGAGATACCGATTTTCGTGCTCAATGTGACGTTCCCGCTGGTGCCGCAGGAGATCTCGAAATTCTGCCTCGGCAAGCGTGCGGTGCTGATGGTCGAGGAAGGCCAGCCGGAGTACATCGAACAGGAAATTCTGGCCACGTTGCGCCGGCTCGACGTCAACACGCCGATCCACGGCAAGGACATGCTGGTGGCGGCGGGCGAGTACACCGTGGAGGTCATGGCCGGCGGGCTGGAGAAATTTGCCGACCGCTATTTGCCCGCCGGTGTTGCCGAGACCGGAAAGCGCTGGCTGCAAAGCAACGCGCAGCGCCGCCAGGAAGTGGCCCGGCAGTTTTCGGCGCCGCTGCCGGCGCGGCCGCCGCAGTTCTGCGTCGGCTGCCCGGAGCGCCCGGTATTTGCCGCGCTCAAGCTGTCGCAGCGCGATGTCGGCCCCACGCATATCGCCGCCGACATCGGCTGCCATTCGTTTTCCACATTCGAGCCTTTCTCCTTCGGCCACTCGATCCTCGGTTACGGCATGAGCCTGGCGAGCCGCGCCGGCGTGTCGCCGATGATGAAGCGCAGGGTGCTGTCGATCATGGGCGACGGCGGGTTCTGGCACAACGGATTGCTCACCGGCGTGCAATCGGCGTTGTTCAACGGCGACGACGCGGTGCTGATGATATTCAAGAATGGCTACACCGCGGCCACCGGTACGCAGGAGCTGATCTCAACGCCCGACGAGGACGTAAAAGTCGCGGCTGAAGACAAACAACAAAGCCTGGTTCACCGCAATCTCACCATTGAGAAGACGCTATCCGGCATCGGTGTGAAATGGATGCGCACCGTGCACACTTACCACGTGGACAAGATGCGCAGGACGCTCAATGAAGCCTTCACCACCGATTTCAGCGGGCTCAAGGTCATCATCGCCGAAGGCGAATGCCAGCTCGAACGCCAGCGGCGAATCAAGCCATGGATCGCCGGCCTGCTCAAGGCCGGCAAGCGCGTGGTCAAGGTGAAGTACGGCGTCGACGAGGACGTCTGCTCGGGCGATCACGCCTGCATCCGGCTGTCCGGCTGCCCGACGCTGACCCTGAAGGACAGCCCCGATCCGCTCAGGGTCGATCCGGTGGCTACGGTCATCGACGGCTGCGTCGGTTGCGGCCTGTGCGGCGAGAACGCGCATGCGGCGACGCTGTGCCCGTCGTTCTACCGCGCCGAGGTGATACGCAATCCCAAGTTGCACGAACGCATCATCGACGGGTTGCGCAACTCGGCCATACGGTTATTGCAAGCAGCATGACTAACCACAGAGACACAACCGAACGTCCGATCACGCTGCTGATCTGCGCGCTCGGCGGCGAGGGCGGCGGCGTGCTGGCCGAATGGCTGGTGGAAACCGCCAGGCAGTGCGGCTACAGCGCGCAGAGCACTTCGATTCCCGGCGTCGCTCAGCGCACCGGCTCGACTACGTATTACTTCGAAGTATTTCCGGTGCCGATCGCGGAACTGGCTGGCCGCAAGCCGGTGTTCAGTCTGTATCCGGTGCCGGGCGCGCTGGACGTGCTGGTGTCCTCGGAACTGCTGGAGACGGTGCGCCACATCGGTAACGGCATGGCGTCCGCCGACCGTACGCTGGTCGTCACCTCCAGCGCCCGAACCCTGACCACGGCGGAGAAACTTCAACTCGCGGACGGTCGCGCGCCTTCCGGGGAATTGTTGAATGTGGTGAAGCGTTACAGCCGCGACGCCCGCATTTTCGACATGGCGGCGGTGGCGCAGAAGACGGGCACAGTATTGAGCGCGGTCTTGTTCGGCGCGATTTCGGGCAGTGGCGCATTGCCGTTCCCGCGCGAGGCCTTCGAGCAGACCATACGGAAATCCGGCAAAGGCGTGGACGCGAGCGTACGCGGCTTCGCGCGTGCCTGCGAGATCGTGGCCCAGGGGCTGGCCGCGCCGACACCGGTTCCCTCGAAGCCGCGGGCAGTAGCCGATATGCCCGCAGAAATCTCCCGCGCGTTTCCCGCGGCGACACATGAGATGCTGGCCGCCGGCTATGCCCGCATGCTGGAGTATCAGGATCACGACTACGCGCAACACTACGTGCAGCGGCTGACCCGCATCCTGGCCGCGGAGCGGGTGGTCGATCCGGCCGGCTTGGGAAATTTTGCGATCACCAGCGAAACGGCGCGTTACCTGGCGTTGTGGATGGCTTTCGACGACATCGTGCGCGTGGCCGATCTGAAGTGCCGCGCCAGCAGATACGCGCGAGTGCGCACGGAGGTCAAGGCCGCGCCGGATGAAGTGCTGCGCATCTATGACCATTTCAAGCCGGGGGTGCCCGAGTTCGCCGCGCTTTTGCCGGCCACGCTCGCCGCTACGCTGATCCGCTGGGACCGGCGCCGTCAGCAGGCGGGCAAGTCCGCGCTCGCCCTTCCGCTCAAGCTCGCCACGCACACGCTGTCCGGTTTCCTGGTATTGCGCACCCTCGCCAGCCTCAAGTGGCTGCGCAGGCGCGGCAGCCGCTTCACGATCGAGCAGTCCATGATCGAACACTGGCTGGCGGGCGTGGATCAGGGTACGCGCAGCCACTGGCAGCTCGGCCACGAAATCGCCCAGTGCGGCCGCCTCATCAAGGGCTACGGCACCACCAACGAACGCGGCAAGGAGAACCTGTTGCATGTTCTCGACCATCTGGCCGCCGCCGCATCTTTCCCGTCCGCTGCGGCCCGTGCCGTGGCGATTCGCGCGGCGCGCGGGGCGGCGCTGGCCGACGACGCGGGCAAAGCGCTCGACCACGCGCTGGTCCAACATGGGGCGCCGGCGCGCCCGCTCAAGGCCCAGCCCGTAATGTGGGTAAAGAGACGGCCGGGCCATGCGGCCTGAGCGCAAAGTTTGCGCGCCCGGCGCCCGGCGTTGACAAGTGCGGCTTCTGGTCTAAACTGGGCCGAAAATAACCTGCTAAAGCGCAGAGGAGAACATGAAGACCGTTCAACAACTCCTGGAGTCGAAACGCCATCGCCTCGTTTCGGTGTTGCCCGATACCACGGTGCTGGACGCTCTCAAGCTGATGGCGGAGAAGGAAATCGGTGCGGTGCTGGTGCTCGACGGCGACCGGCTGGCGGGAATCTTCTCCGAACGCGATTACGCCCGCAAGGTGGTGTTGTACGGCAAGTCGTCGAAGGACACGCCGGTGCGTGAGATCATGACCGATGAAGTGGTGTGCGTGCGCCCCGAACAGACCATAGAGGACTGCATGGGGCTGATGACTGACAAGCGCATACGCCATCTGCCCGTGCTCGACAGCAAGAAAGTGATTGGCGTGGTTTCCATCGGCGACGTGGTCAAGGAAATGCTCTCCGAGCAGGAGTTCGTAATCAAGCAGCTCGAAAGCTACATCCACCGCTGAGGGTGTCGCCTTCGGCCGTGGCGCGCGCTTGCGTCCCGCGCGCCCTTCAGATCCGGTTTTTCTGAATCCATGTTCAAACGTATCCTACTGGCCATTGCACTGGCGGGAGCGGGCGCGGGTTGCAAGACCCAGACCGGGCTCACCGCCGGAGCCACCGGCTGCAGCGTGACCGATCTGGACGTGATCGAGAGCCGGTACTCACGGGAGGGCACGACCACCGCGTGGTGCGCAAAGTGCAGGGAAAAGATTTATCACTGCGTGTCCAATCCGGATCGCAGCCGCGTGCAATGCAAGGAGGCCGGTACCTGGGACCCCTGCGGCTGATCGCGCCGCGATCCGGCGGTCCGTTCCCGGCCGCAATCGTTTAGAATCGCCGCTTTCGTTTTTCATTGTTGCGCTCCGCCGGTTTCCAACCACTCGTCACCCATCACTGGTCAGTCTCATGTTCGGCGCCTTGATCATCGGTGATGAAATCCTCTCGGGAAAGCGCCAGGACAAGCATTTTCCGAAGATCATCGAGATTCTGAAGGCGCGCGGCCTGAGCTTGGGCTGGGGCATGTATTTGCCGGACGAGCCGGCGGTGATTACCGCGGTGCTGTCCAGCACCCTGGCGCGCGACGATATCGTGTTCTGCTTCGGCGGCATCGGCGCCACCCCCGACGACCACACTCGCCAGTGCGCGGCCAAAGCCGCAGGAGTTGGGCTCGCGTTGCATCCGGATGCCAAGCGCGAAATCGAGGCGCGCTTCGGCGCCGAGGCCTATCCCAAGCGCATCGAGATGGGCGTGTTCCCGGCCGGCAGCCGCATCGTTCCCAACCCCTACAACCGTGTTCCCGGTTTCAGTTACGCGCGCCACCATTTTTTTCCCGGTTTCCCGGAAATGGCGTGGCCGATGATGGAGTGGGTGCTGGATCACGAGTACCCCCACCTACACAACCAGCAACCGCCGGTGGACGTGGCGATCGTGGTGAAGGACGCCGGGGAGAGCCAGCTGATCGACCTTATGAACGCGTGCATCGCCCGCTACCCCGGCGCGAAACTTTTCAGCCTGCCCAGCTTCACTCCCGCCGGCCGCCGGATCGAACTTGGCGTGAAGGGGAACGAGGCCGAGGCATCGAGGGCGCTGGGTTTCCTGAAGGTCGGGGTGAGCGCGCTTGGGTTCGGTTGGGAGGAAAGAAAGTCGGGGCCAGACTGAGGTATGAAATTCTTTGTGGTGCCGGGTTGCTCTCAAAAAAACCGCCATCGATGCAGCCAGCTTCATTTCGATTAGGTTGTTGGTTCAGCCTGGTCCGCCCCGTTCATCTTGTATCCAGCCTACGAGCTGAAACGACTTCGCGATCGGCTTACTTGCAGTCGATTGAGTAGATGCCCTTGACCATGACTATTTTCCACGGATCGGAATTGGGGGGCGGAGAGACCTGCATGGTGTCGGTTATGTCTTCGCCGTCCTCCAGGACGCGGGCGATCCTGTAGCTGACGCCTTCCAGCCTTGCACAGCTGCGGTCTTCCATCTGTTTAATGTTGTCGAATTCTGCATCGAGTTTTTTGTCTTCGATGATTACCTGAATGAGCGCGGCCTGATCCACGGATTTCCTTTCGCACAGGTACTTATCAAAAACAGCCTCGTTAGCGGCAAGCGGCGTGGCGAAAACCAGGTGCGAGATGAAGGCAAAGGGACCAATATTTCCCGAGGTGTTGTTGCGGTCGGCGCCGAACACGCGAAGATCCGCTTTCACATCGCCTAAGCGCACAAGTTCCATGTTCCAAGGACCATTCTTCATTAACAATGTCCCGTCGGCGGTGGTTTCAATACCGACCAAAGAGCCGGTGAACTTGTTGTAGGCCAAATAGGCGAGCAAGCCGAGAACGACGAGGATTAATAGCGTTCGCATGATTTCTGGTTTAAGTCCACATTACGCTCCGTAGCGCAACATTAGCACAGACCGGATACGCTATTTGGAATACGACATTGCCTGCGCTGAAAGCAACCCATGCCGCGACAGTGCCACTCAATGTTCCGGTTATTGCCGCCTTGGGCGGTATAGTGTTTCTTGGCGAACCCATGACTCTGCGCCTCGTATTGGCGACCGTAGCCATCCTCGGTGGCATCGCGCTCGGCCTTGCCTGGGAGACGAGAAAATAGGCGAGAGGCGTATAACCCCTGCAGACACGCTTTTTTCCCCTCTTGCCTCTGGCCTCGTGCCTCTAGCCTGTTTCACGCCTAACCCCATTTCCTCAAAGCGTCCGTTTATAGCTGGTGTCCCTTTTGATAGGAGAGCACCATGCGACGCTTTCTGCTGTTTATCAGTCTTTTCCTGACCGTTGCCCCAGCTCTGGCGGCCGGCAACCTCGCCGATGTGCAGATCCACGACCGCGCCAGCGGTCGCACGCTGCCGGTCTACGAGAGCGGAGGCCGCTGGTTTGTCGCCGGCAAACCCGGCAACGAATACCAGGTCACGGTTCGCAATCGCGCGGGCGCTGGCCTGCTCGCGGTGGCGTCGGTGGACGGCGTCAACGTCGTCACCGGGGAGACTGCGGCTGAATCGCAGAGCGGCTACGTGATCGAGCGCGGCCGCACGCTGTCGATCAAGGGTTGGCGCAAGAGCCTGGAAAAAGTGGCGGCGTTCTACTTCACCGATCTGGGCGATTCCTACGCGGCGCGTACCGGGCGCCCGGACAACATCGGCGTGATCGGCGTGGCGCTGTTCAAGCGCAAGCCAGAACCCGTGCCCGAACTGGAGCAGCCGCAAAACCGCGGCGAACCCGGGTCGGCAGCGGATGGTGCCGCGCGGTCGGCGGCACCCCGTGCGGCGGAGAAAAGCATCGGCACCGGCCATGGCCGCAGCGAGGCTTCGCAGGCGCGCTATGTCGCGTTCGAACGCGAATCGGACACGCCCAACGAAGTGGTCGTCATTCACTATGACACCTACGCAAACCTGGTGGCGCGCGGGGTGATTCCGCAGTCGCCGCCTTGGCCCTCGCCGTTTCCGGGCGGTTTCGTCCCCGATCCGCCGGGACGGGGTTAAGGAAGCTCTGATCAGAGCTTCCCTAAGGCATTGCAGTCCCCGCAGCGGTGTCGCGCGTCGTGTTGAGGTTGATTACACTTCAAGCCGGAATGGACCAGCCGGCTTCTGACGAAGATCTGATGTTGCGCTATCGCGATGGTGATGTGCGCGCGTTCGAGGATCTGTACGCACGCCATCGCGGCGGCGTGTTCCGCTACGTGCTGCGGCAGGTCGGTTTTCGCTCCGCCGCCGAGGAGGTGTTCCAGGAAGTGTGGACCAATATCATTTCCTCGCGCGCCCGCTACCGGGTCGAAGCCCGCTTCGCCACGTTTCTATATCGCGTGGCGCACAATTGCGTGATCGACCATTTCCGCCGCAAGCCGCCGCTGCAGTTGATTTCGCTCGACGACGACGCCGAAAAAGCGATGCAGGTGTCAGGTCCGCAGCAGGAACAGCCGGAGCGTGCCGTGGCGCGGCGGCAGACCGCAAGGCAGCTTCTGCGTGCGCTGGCGCTGCTGCCGGACGAGCAGCGCGAGGCTTTTCTGTTGCACGAGGAGGGCGGGTTGACGCTGGAGGAAATTGCCGACGTCACCAGGGTCGGCCGGGAAACGGTCAAGAGCCGCCTGAGATACGCGCTCGCCAAGTTGCGCCAGGAATTGGATGGATCTGGAATGAGCCATGAAGCCGATGTCGCCTGAGGAGCAGGAACTGGAAGAGCAGCGTTCGCGCCTGTCCGGACACTACCGTGCCGGCTCGACCGAAGAGCCGCCCGCGCATCTGGATGCCGCGATTCTCGCGGCCGCCCGGCGCGAGGTCGAGCGCTCCCGTTTCAGGCGCAACTGGCACCTGCCCGCGTCGATTGCGGCGGTGTTGGTGATCGGCGTGAGCCTGGCCTTGATGATCAGCGAAATCGAGGATCCCTTGCCGCCAGCGGATACATCGGCCGGCGTCGCTGCGGATGAGGCCAGGCAGGCTGCGCCCGCGCTGGCTGTGAAGCAAGAATCGCAGACGCGGCCCGCGTCGCGTCCGGGCATCGAGCGCGAGTCGCGGCCGTCGCGCGAGCGCAGTGCACGCAGCGACCGTCAGGTGGATACCAGGCAGAATTCGGTTGCCGGGCATGCTGATTCGGCTGCGGCGGCGCCTTCGGTCGCGGCGCCGGCTCCTGCGCCGGCGTTACAGCAGTTCGAGGCTGTCGCGCCGTCGGAATCGGTAGCCGAGCAGAAGAGTGCGCTGGCGGATTCGGCGCAAGGAAAGCGCGCTATTGCGGCGCTGCGCAAGGAGGCCGCGCCATCCTCCGCGGCGCCAGCCGACGCGCCCGAGGAATGGCTGAAGAGAATCGGGGATCTGCTGCGCAACGGCAAGACCGCACAGGCGCGCGAGCAACTGGCGGAATTCAGGAAGCGCTACCCGGATTACCGCCTGCCGGAGACGCTTCGTGAACTGGAGGCCGTGGCGACCCCAAAACCGCAATAAAAAAGCCCCGGAAGTCCGGGGCTTTTGCTGTTGCGGTGCAACAAGCTTACGCGGCCTTCTTCTTGGTCGCCACGCCCGCTTGCGAGGCGGCGGCGGTGAGGTTGGCTTCGGTCATCGCGGCCAGCTGCTTGCTCGCCTTGGCGATGCTTTCATACACGGTGTTCGCGGTGCCGATCACGGACTTGACCGCGGCGACCGCGGGCTCGGCACCGGCTGGGGTGGACTTCAGCGC
>JBOIFZ010000221.1:0-10538 GCA_050741735.1 Burkholderiales bacterium | reverse complement strand
GAGCGGGATGCATCGTGGCGAATATGCGCGTGCTTGTGCGTGCCTCCGCGGTCACATCCCCGGAGGGGCCCCTGTTCCGCGCTCCGGCGTCCCTAGCAGTCATCCGCACCTGGCGCAACGCGCGTCGCGGAACTTGATCGGAGCTTCCCTAAAATAAAAAACCCCCGGTTAAAGGGGACTAAAACCGGGGGCGAAACAATGCCTCAATTGGATTAAGGCACCCGCTCAGGGAGGTGAAGCGGGAGACATCACTGTCTGTTGATTGAGAGTGCCGCAAGGGCAAAAAAGTTCCGCTTTGCACAACCGAGGCTTTATCATTTGATTCAACGAGATAGTTTCTCGCTCGGCAACCGGATACCCGGGGGCGCGGGGAACCGAGGACCGATCATGCATGTACTCGGAAAGTTTCCAGTCCGCAGGATGCGCAGACTGCGCCGTGACGATTTTTCCAGGCGCATGGTGCGCGAGCATCGGCTGTCTGCGGACGATTTCATCTACCCGGTGTTCGTCATCGACGGACACAACCGCAGCGAGCCGGTTGCGTCGATGCCAGGAGTGGAGCGGCTGACCGTGGATGCCGTGCTCAGGCAGGCCGAGCGCAGCGTCGAACTTGGGGTGCCGGCAATTGCGTTATTTCCGGTCGTGGACAACAAGGTTAGGACCGCCGATGCCAGCGAAGCGTTTAATCCCGACGGGCTCGCTCCCCGAACCATCCGGGCACTGAAAAGCCGTTTCCCGCAATTGGGCGTCATCACCGATATCGCCCTCGATCCCTATACCAGCCACGGCCAGGATGGTCTGATCGACGACAGCGGTTACGTGCTCAATGACGAGACCATCGAGGCGCTGGTCAAACAGGCGCTGACGCATGCCGAAGCCGGGGTGGACATCATCGCGCCCTCCGACATGATGGACGGGCGCGTCGGGGCGCTGCGTCGGGCCCTGGATGAGGGCGGGCATGTCTACACGCGCATACTCGCGTACGCGGCCAAATACGCGTCGAGTTTCTATGGCCCGTTTCGCGATGCGGTCGGCTCGGCGGCAAACCTGGGCAAAGGCGATAAGTACACGTACCAGATCGATCCGGCAAACAGCGACGAGGCGCTTTGGGAAGTGGGAATGGACCTCGAAGAGGGCGCGGACATGGTGATGGTCAAGCCCGGGATGCCCTACCTCGACATCGTGCGCAGGGTGAAGGACGAGTTCGGCGCGCCGACATTCGTGTATCAGGTCAGTGGCGAGTACGCGATGCTCCAGGCCGCGGGGATGAATGGCTGGATCGACCGTCGCAAGTGCGTTCTGGAGTCGTTGCTGGCCTTCAAGCGCGCTGGCGCGGACGGCATCCTTACTTATTTCGCCCTGGAAGCGGCCGCCTGGCTCAAAGAGGGTTAACCCCGGCGCCCGCAGTTCCGCCGCTGTCGAGCACCGAGTTCAGCCAGTCGATACGGGCGCGGTCGAAGGGTTTGCCCTCGGCCGTGGTGCGCAGCTGATAGCGCAGATCGCGCGGCGCGAACACGGTGATGTCGAAATCGGCATCGTCGGTACTGACGCTGAAATTCGGTACGCTGCGCGGTTCCCCGCCGATGTAAACGCGCCGTTCGCGGCTGCGGTAGGGGATTCGGCGGTTGAGCAGGAACAATTCCACGTCCTTCACGCTGTCGGTAAAAAGGTGGATGTTGATGTCGGAGTACTTGCCCGCGCTGCCGGACAGCACCGAACCGGACAAATGGGGGTCGAATTGCGCGAGCAGTTGCATCATCTCGCGGGCGTTCTGCCGCAGGTGGCGCAGACGCGCCTGCTGCTCGTCGGCCTGGTAGAGCTGCTGGTAGGCGCGCAGGGCCTGCTCCACTTCTTCATTGTTGGGCAGGTTGCGGGTGTCGGGCGCCCCGGCCTGACGTGCCGCCTTGCGCTTGGCCAGCGCAAAGTCATCGATCCCGTCCACGGCCATCAGGCGCGCCGCAAGTTGGGCGATGTGCTCTCGCATCTGTCGGTTGTTGCCGTTGTCCCTCGACATCGGCGTTCAGTATAGCTGGTCCCTGACTTCCTCCGCCGGTTTGGCGGACTCTCCAAGCTCGTCTTCCGGGCTGCTCTCCTGCTCCGGCGGCACGTTCTCGTGGTAGAAATACTCGATCATCGGCGTGGCCGCGTGCGGGTCGCGAAGCCCCGTTTGCGGATTGATCGCGACTGCGACCACGCCCTGGGGCGCGACCCAGAGTTCTTCCGGCTGGCTTTTCAGGACCGTCCCCATGTACGACATCCAGATCGGCAGGGCAGCAACCGCGCCGGTTTCGTGATCACCAAGCGTGCGCGGGATGTCATAGCCCATCCACACCACGGTCGCCAGGTTGCGCTGGAATCCGGCAAACCACGCGTCCATCTGCTCGTTGGTCGTGCCGGTCTTACCGGCGAGGTCCACGCGGCCGAGTGCCATGGCACGCGCTCCGGTACCGCCGCGGATCACGTCCTGCATCATGTTTGCCATGATGAACGCGTTGCGGGCATCGATCACCCGTTCCGCGCCCTTGCCGACCTGGATCGGATTGGCCTTGCCCAGGATTTCGCCCTGCGCGTCCTCGATGCGTTCGATGAAATAAGGCGTCACACGGAAACCGCCGTTTGCGAACACCGAGAAGCCCATCACCATCTCAAGCGGGGTGGTCGATCCGGCGCCCAACGCCATGGTCAGATAGGGCGGATGTTGCTTCGGATCGAATCCGAATCGGGAGATGTAGTCCTGTGCATACTGCGGAGTGATCGCCTGCAGGATCCGAATCGACACCAGGTTTTTCGATCGGGTCAGCGCCGTGCGCATGCGGATAGGGCCATCGAAGGTGCCGTCGAAGTTTCTCGGCTCCCAGTTTACCGACCCGGTTTCGCTGGCGTCGATGGTCAGCGGCGCGTCGTTGATGATGGTGGCCGGCGTGAAACCCTTTTCCAGCGCGGCAGAATAAATGAACGGCTTGAAGCTCGAACCGGGTTGCCGGCGCGCTTGCGTTACGTGGTTGAACTTGTTGCGGTAGAAGTCGAATCCACCGACCATGGCCCTGATTGCGCCGTCGCTGGTGTTCACGGACACCAGCGCGGCCTCAACCTGCGGCAATTGCAGGATCTTCCAGCCGCCTTTGCCGTCGGGCTGCAGCCGGATCAGAGCGCCGCGGCGCAGCCTAAGTTTGGCAGGCGCGCGGTTGCCGATCATGCGGCTTGCGAACTTCAGCCCGTCGCCGGTGATGGTGAGGAATTCGCCGCCTTTGCGGTAGGCCTTGACCGCCTTGGCGTCGACCTCCAGCGCGATGGCCGGGTAGATGTCGTCGCTTTCCAGTTCGTCCTGCAGCGCATCCTCAAGCGCTTCTTCCCCGATTTCTTCCTTGGGAAGATCGAAGTAGCCCTCCGCGCCGCGATAATTTTGGCGCTCATCGTATTGCAGCACCCCCTGGCGCAGTGCCCGATAAGCAGCGTCCTGATGCACCTTGGACAGTGTGGTGTAGACCCGGAAGCCGCGGGTATAGGCTTCTTCCTTGTAGGCGTCGTAGATCGCCTGCCGCACCGTCTCTGCAAAGTGGTCCGCCCGTGTCGCGAACTCCTGGACCTGGCGGGTGACGATGATCGGCTGGGCCTCCGCCTGCTTGAACTGCTCGGCGTCGATATGATTGAGCTCGAGCATGCGGCGCAGCACGTAGCGTTGCCGCTGCTTGGCGCGGTTCATATTGATCACCGGGTTGTAACGCGACGGCGCCTTTGGCAGTGCGGCAAGCATGGCGATCTCGCCAAGGTTCAGCTGGTCGAGCGGTTTCCCGAAGTACACCAGCGCGGCGGCGCCGAAGCCGTAGGCGCGCTGGCCGAGGTAAATCTGGTTAATGTAAAGCTGCAGAATTTCGTCTTTGGTAAGGCTGTGCTCGATCTTGAAAGCCAGCAGCGCTTCATTGAACTTGCGGCTGAAGGTTTTCTCGGTGGAGAGAAAGAAGTTTCGTGCTACCTGCATGGTGATGGTGCTGGCACCCTGGCGGGCACTGGCGGCGGCGAAATTGGACAGTGCGGCGCGTACCACGCCGATGTAATCGACGCCGCCGTGTTCGTAAAAGCGCTCGTCCTCCGCAGCGATGATTGCCTTGCGCAGAATGTCGGGGGTCTGCTCGATCTTTACGAAAGCCCGCTTCTCCTCGCCGAACTCCCCGATCAGGTCGCCCTCAACGCTGAAGATCTGCAGCGGAATCTTGGGCTGGTAGGAGGTCAGCGCCTCGAGGGAAGGCAGGTTCGGATAGGCCACCACCATGGCGTATCCGACCACCAGGACGATCGAGGCCGCGATCGCGGCAAGCCCGAACAGGCCATAAAACCACCAGCGGGAGGACATGGGATAAGTTAAAGGGGGGTACCGGCAGGGGGAACGGCGGGCATTATGTTGCCAAGACCCGGCTGAAAGGGGCGTTAAACCGCTTTACTTGCAAAATAGTTGTTGCTAACATTTAATGTAGATTATACGTATCGCGCCTAAACGGCCAATGCTCAAAGGAAAATTCGAGTTCAATCCGGACTTTCTCAGCGGTCTGCTGAAGGCCAAGTCGCCTCCTCTTGTGGGGGTCGACATCAGTTCCTCGTCCGTGAAAATGGTCGAGTTGACCGGATCCGGCAGGGGCCGCTATCGCCTCGAGCGCTATGCCATCGAGCCGCTGCCGAAGGACGCGGTGGTGGACGGCAACATCATGAACCTCGAAGAGGTGGGCGACGCTCTGAGGCGCGGCTGGAAGCGTATGGGCACCCGGGTCAAGAACCTGGCAATGGCCCTGCCCTCCGCGGCAGTCATAACCAAGAAAATCGTCGTTCCCGCAGGCCAGACCGAAGAACAGCTCGAAGCCCAGGTCGAAACGGAAGCCAATCAGTACATTCCGTTTGCCCTGGAGGAAGTCAACCTCGACTTCCAGATTCTCGGCCCGGCCCCCAACAGCACCGAGGACGTCGAAGTCCTGATCGCTGCCTCGCGCAAGGAAAAAGTCGACGACCGCGTGGCCGTGGCCGAGTCGGTCGGTCTCAAGGCCGTGGTAATGGATGTCGATTCCTTTGCCTCCCAGAACGCATTCGAAATGATGCAGGACCAGCTAGCCGAGGGCGGCCGCGATCAGACCATCGCCCTGGTGGATATCGGCGCTTCGATGATGAACATTAACGTATTGCGCAACAACCAGTCGGTCTACATGCGAGAGCAGCCTTTCGGTGGCAATCAGCTCACCCAGGAGATCATGCGCCACTACAATCTCTCGCCCGACGAAGCAGAGGCCGCCAAGCGCAACGGCTTGCTGCCGGACACCTATGACTCCGAAGTCCTGGCCCCGTTCATGGACACCTTGGCGCTCGAAGTTGCCAGAGCACTTCAGTTCTTCTTTACATCCACCCAGTACAACCAGGTTCACCACATCTTCATCTCCGGCGGCTCGGCGACCATTCCCGGTCTGCCGGAAGTGGTGGCAGAGCGCACCCAGGTCAATACCCTGGTCGCCAATCCGTTCGTTGGAATGGAGGTTTCCTCCAAAGTTCGACAGGCCCAGCTTGCGGTGGATTCGCCCGCGCTGCTGGTTGCCTGCGGACTCGCGCTGAGGAGATTCGATCAATGATCCCAATCAACCTGCTGCCGCATCGCGCGGAGCGGCGCAAGGGGCAGCAGCGCCAGTTTTTCGTCCTGGCGGGAATGACCGTAGGACTGGGTGCCGCGATCGTGATCGCAGTGCACGGACTGTTCGCGACCCGCATCGAGAACCAGCTGGAGCGGAACAAATACCTACAGATCGAGATTGCAGCGCTCGACAAGCAGATCGACGAGATCAAGAAGCTCAAGGAGCAGACACAGGCGCTGCTGGCGCGCAAACGCGTGGTGGAAACCCTGCAGACCAACCGCACCGAGACCGTGCGGCTGCTCGACCAGATGGTGCGGCAACTGCCGGACGGCGTGCATCTGAAGGCGGTGAAACAGACCGGGCAGAAGGTCAACGTCGTCGGCTATGCAACCTCCAATGCGAGGGTATCGACGCTGATGCGCAATCTCGAGGCTTCGCCCTGGCTGGAAGCCCCGTCCCTGGTTGAGGTCAAGGCAACCAAGCTGGGAAAGGACAACATCATCCTCAACGAGTTCATTCTCAACGTGAACATCTCGCGGCCAAATGAAGAGGCGGCGGGAGCCAAACCGGGCGCTCCCGCCCTGCCGCGAGCCACGGCTGTGCCGAAGGCCTGACGATCATGACGTTCGACGACCTGAGACGACTGGACCCCAGAGACATCGGCAGCTGGCCGGTGGTGCCCAAGCTGGGAGCGCTGCTCATTCTGCTTCTGATCATCGTGTTTGCCGGTTACTGGTTCGACTGGAAGAACCAACTGGAGGAGCTGGCGCAAGCCCGCAACAAGGAACAGGAGCTACGTACCGCGTTCCTCGACAAGCAGAAACAGGCGGTGAATCTCGAAGCTTACCGCAAGCAACTTGCGGAAATCGATGAATCCTTCGGAGAGATGCTCAAGCAGCTGCCGAACAAGTCGGAGATGGAAGCGCTGCTTACCGACATCAATCAGGCGGGGCTGGGGCGCGGTCTACAGTTCGAGCTGTTCCGTCCGGCTCAGAAGGAAAACACGTCGGAGTTCTACGCGGAGCTGCCGATCACCATCAAGCTTACCGGCAAATACCACGATATCGGCGCGTTCGCGAGCGACGTTTCCCAATTGTCGCGCATCGTGACCCTGAACGACATCTCGCTGATTCCCAACAAGGAGGGCGATGTGGTCCTGGACGCCGTGGCCAAGACCTTCCGCTACCTGGATGAGAGCGAGATTGCCGCACAGCGCAAGGCTGCCCGTGACGCCACGGCCGCGAAGAAGGGTGGCAGGAAGTGATGCGTGCAGTGCTTGCCATGGCGGTTGCCGCGCTGTTGCTTGCGGGCTGCGGCGGCGATGAGTTCTCGGACCTCAGGCAGTTCGTCAAGGAGTCTGGCGAAGGACTGCGCGGCAGGGTCGAGCCGATTCCGGAGGTGCTGCAGTTCGAGCCCTTTGCGTATAACGCCTTTGATCTGCCCGACCCGTTCAAGCCGCGCACGACGATCGCCGCCGGTAGCCGCACCCCCGGCGGCGGACCGCAGCCGGATCTCAATCGTCGCAAGGAAGCGCTGGAGGCATTCCCGCTAGAGAGCCTGCAGATGGTAGGAACGCTTGAGCAGAAGCGGGTCTACTATGCGTTGATCAAGACGCCGGACAAGAATCTTTACCGCCTCAAGGTCGGCAACTACCTCGGGCAGAACTTCGGCGTCATCACCGCAATCAGCGATTCCGCTGTGACCCTCAAGGAGGTCATCCAGGATTCCTCGTCGGGCTCCTGGACAGAGCGCACCAGCAGTTTGCAGCTGCTCGAGCAATAAACTAAGGAGCACGCGAATATGAAACGCTTCGGTCGTTTGATTAATTTGGTCGCCGCCCCGATCTGGCTGTTACTGGTGCTGAGCAGTTTCGCGGCGCACGGACAGGACACCAAAACGGGTAACGGCGGTACTGGCAACGTCATTCAGTCGATCGACGTTTCCACACAGGCCGGGACGGTTACCGTCAGGCTCGGCCTCAAGGAGGCCTTGCCGAATCCTCCCGCGGCCTTCACTGTGAATAACCCGCCCCGGGTAGCGCTCGATTTTCCGAACACTGCAAACGGCCTCGGCAAGAGCAGTCAGGACATCAACCAGGGCGACCTGCGCACGATACGATTGGGCCAGTCGGGCGGGCGGACGCGGGTGGTGTTCAACCTTGCCAAGATGCTCAATTACGACGCCAGGGTGGAAGGCAATACGGTGGTGGTGACCCTGCATGGCGCCGGCGCAACCGCCGCCGCGGCGACGACCACGCAGTTCGCGGAGCCCAAATCCAGCGGTGCTCCGCACAGCGTTCAGGACGTCGATTTCCGCCGCGGCAAAAATGGCGAGGCGCAGATCATCGTCGACCTCTCCGATACAGCCACCGGTATCGATCTGCGCCAGCAGGGCCGCACCGTTCTGGTGGACTTTCTCCAGACCATGCTGCCGCCGGCACTGGAGCGGCGCTTTGACGTTACCGACTTCGGCACCCAGGTCGAATTCTTCGAGGTCACCCGGCAGGCCGGCAATACCCGCATCACCGTCACCCCGAAGGGGCGCTGGGAGCAGTCGGCCTATCAGACCGACAAGCGCTTCATTATCGAAATCAAGCCGGTGGTCGAGGAAGCCGGGCGGCCGAAGGAAGGCACAGGCTATGCCGGCGAGAAACTCTCGCTGAACTTCCAGAACATCGAAGTGCGTGCGGTGCTGCAGGTAATCGCGGATTTCACCAGCCTCAACATCATTACCAGCGACACGGTGACCGGAAACCTGACGTTGCGCTTGAAGGACGTGCCATGGGACCAGGCGCTGGACATCATTCTCCAGGCCAAGGGTCTGGACATGCGCAAGACCGGCAACGTCGTCTGGATCGCTCCGCGCGACGAACTCGCAACCAAGGAGAAGCTTGCCCTGGAAGCGCGGCAGCAGATCGCGGACCTTGAGCCGCTGCGTACCGAAAGCTTCCAGCTCAACTACCAGCGTGCCGAGGACATCCAGAAAATCATCACGGCGTCGGACCAGAAGATGCTGTCCAAGCGCGGCAGCGCGGTGGTGGATCCGCGGACCAACACCATTTTCGTGCAGGACATCGTGGACAAGCTCGATGACGTGCGCCGGCTGCTCAAGCAGATCGACGTTGCCGTGCGCCAGGTCCTGATCGAGGCGCGCATCGTCGAGGCCGCCGACACATTCAGCCGCAATCTTGGGGCCAGGCTCGGTTTCGTTGATCTCACCGGCCGCGGCAGCCAGTTACCCGGCATGACCCACCGGATCCTCGGCGGCGGCGGATTGGCGAGCACCGGCGCCACGACTGGTCAGATTTCCGACACGCCTGATTTCTTCGTCGACGGGCTTTCCACCAACCTGCCGGCGCCGGGTCTCGGCGGCGTGCCGCCGGGGCAGTTCTCGCTGATCCTGATGAATGA
This sequence comes from Burkholderiales bacterium, assembly GCA_050741735.1. Classification (GTDB taxonomy): domain Bacteria; phylum Pseudomonadota; class Gammaproteobacteria; order Burkholderiales; family JACQAP01; genus JACQAP01. Next base: position 1,522 of record JBOIFZ010000221.1, on the reverse strand, counting down.
TGCAATGTCGAAGTTCCTCAACCTCGAGATCACCGCGCTGCAGGCAGACGGCAAGGGCAAGATCATCTCCAGCCCGCGGGTCATGACGGCGGACAACGTGGAGGCAGTCATCGAGCAGGGCACCGAGATCCCGTACCAGCAGGCGACCAGCAGCGGCGCGACCAGCGTGTCGTTCCGCAACGCCACTCTGAGGCTGAAGGTGAAGCCGCAGATCGCGCCCAACGACAACATCATCATGAAACTGAACGTCAACAAGGACAGCGTCGGTCAACCTACCAGTGCCGGCCCGTCGATAGACACCAAGCAGGTTTCCACCGAAGTGCTGGTGGAAAGCGGTGGCACAGTCGGCATCGGCGGCATCTTCGAACAGGAAGAGTCCAACACCATTACCAAGGTGCCGATGCTGGGCGACATACCCGTCATCGGCATCCTGTTCCGCCAGGACCTGAAGCGCAACGACAAGCGCGAGTTGCTGATTTTCGTGACGCCGAGGGTGGTCAAGGACACGCTGAGCGTCCGCTGAACACAACGCTCTCCCGGAACGGCCGCATCGATTGCGGCCGTTTTGTTTTCTCCTCGACCTGACCGTGCACGGCCGGTTTCGCTAGAATGGCCGTATGCACGAGGCAACCCTGGAGAACCAAACGCAAGCGCGGGTCGACGTGCCTGGCAGCATCTTCCTGGTGGGAATGATGGGTGCGGGCAAGACCTCGGTCGGCCGAGTCCTGGCAAAACGCCTGCAGAAAACGTTCTACGACTCGGATCACGTCATCGAGGATCGCACCGGCGTGAAGATACCGGTGATTTTCGAGATCGAGGGCGAGGCCGGTTTTCGCGTCCGCGAATCCGCGGTGGTGAACGAACTCACGGCGCTGCGTGACATCGTGCTCGCCACCGGCGGCGGCGCGGTATTGAACGAAAAAAACCGCGACAGGTTGAAGACCAGGGGCACGGTGGTATACCTGCGCGCCTCCGTGAGAGACCTGCTCAACCGCACCAGCCACGACAAGAACCGCCCGCTGCTGCAAGCCGCGGATCCGCGCGCGCGGCTAACCGAACTCTACGAGAAACGCGATCCGCTCTATCGCGAGGTCGCGCATCTCACCGTCGACACAGCAAACCAGAGCCTCACCTCGCTCGTCAACCGGTTGTGTCAGCTGCTGCTCGAAACGCGGTCCGGGCAGCAGACTCAGGCACCGCAGGCCTAGCCCTGATAATTCATGAAGACGCCCCATGTGCGGATAATTGCTGGCGTGCCGTGTCTATGAGCAAGCGCTTGCGCGGTACAGTGTGTCGCGTTGGGCTACTCGGGTGCTGGCGGCCGATTTCCGGCCATTTGCGGCATGCCCGCCTGGCCGATAGAGTGATCTATCGGCTGCGGCAGTCGAGCCGCAACTGTCTCGGAACTTGACTCGCCATCATCCCGAGTCCCTCATGAATTATCCAGGCTAGCAGGCATGCGAACCATCACTGTCGGGCTCGGCGAGCGTTCCTACCCGATTTACATCGACAGGGGGTTGCT
>JBOIFZ010000220.1:0-6210 GCA_050741735.1 Burkholderiales bacterium | reverse complement strand
GAAGAGGCGTTGGGAGCGGGGGGTTACAACGCCATGCGAGGGCACGGCGGCATCATCGCGCGCATCGTCGATAGTGGAGTGATCCGACTCGGCGATCGCGTCCAGCCGGCCGATGGCGGGCCACAGGGAAGAGGAAAGGTTAAAGAAGAAAGATGAAAGAGAAGACGACGTCAATGAGCTTTGCGGTTTCCATCTTTCCTCTTTTCTCTTTCCTCTGATTTGCTCCCCAGCGCCTCGCGCCTAGCGCCTTGCATCCCTCACTTGATTTGTCTGCAAGCTTCCCCGAGACTCATCCAAGCCACGACCGGCTGCGTATCATTTCCGCTGTACAAGCCCGCTAAGGAGAAATTGCATGGATACCTATTACCACCCGCACGATTTACCCAAGTTCGCCGAGATGGGCAAGGGCAACAAGGAGTTATGGGAAAAATTCATCGATTACTACGGTGCGGTGTTCGCCGAGGGCGCGTTGTCGGAGCGGGAGAAGGCCTTGATTGCGCTGGGCGTGGCCCATGCGGTGCAATGCCCCTACTGCATTGACGCCTATACCGAGGCCTGCCTCGAGAAGGGTTCGAACGTCGAGGAGATGACCGAGGCGGTCCATGTTGCATGTGCCATTCGAGGGGGCTCGTCGCTGGTGCATGGCGTGCAGATGCGCAACGTGGTTGACAAATTGTCGATGTGAGAACGCGGATATGGGGCTCACACTCGTTTCCAGGAGGGACGCGCTGGCTTCGAGCCAGGTGCAGTTGAATCGGCTCGCGGCGACGAATACCTGTCCGCCGTTCGAGGAAAAGCTGGCAACAGCGGGAATTCAGCCGCTTCACGCCACGGGGATCACGGTTTTTCAGATCAACGTCGGAAAATTCTGCAATCAGACCTGCCGGCACTGCCACGTCGATGCCGGTCCCGAGCGCATCGAGCAGATGACGCGCGAGACAGCCGAGTTGTGCATCAGGGTGCTGTCGCAGACTGACATTCCCACGGTCGATATCACCGGCGGCGCGCCGGAGCTCAATTCCAATTTCCGCTGGCTGGTCGAGCAGGCGCGCGCATTGGGGCGTCATGTCATCGACCGCTGCAACCTTACCGTCCTGCTCCTGAAGCCGCAGGCTGACCTCGCCGAGTTCCTGGCGAGCAATCGCGTGGAAGTGATGGCCTCGCTGCCGTATTTCCAGTCTTCGCAAACCGATGCCCAGCGCGGAGACGGAGTGTTCGAGAAATCCATCCTGGCCATGCAGATGCTGAACCGCCTGGGTTACGGCGTTGAAGGCGGCGGCCTTGCGTTGAATCTGGTGCACAACCCGGTCGGCGCGTTTCTGCCGCCGAAGCAGGATGCCGCCGAGGCGCAGTTCCGTCGCGAGCTGTTGCGGCGCCACGGCGTGACTTTCAACCACCTGTACACGATCACCAACATGCCGATCAGCCGCTTTCTCGCGTTCCTCATCGAGAGCGGCAACTACGAGGGCTACATGGAGCGGCTGGCAAACGCGTTCAATCCCGCCGCGGCCGCGGGTGTGATGTGCCGCTACACGCTGTCGGTCGGCTGGGAGGGCACGCTCTACGACTGCGACTTCAACCAGATGCTGGATTTGCCGCTGGGCAACGGAGCGCCGAGGCATATTCGCGATTTCGACACCGCGAGATTGAACACCAGACGGATTGTCACCGCGAATCACTGCTACGGCTGCACCGCCGGATCTGGTTCATCCTGCGGCGGTGCCGTGACCTAGCTTCGCAAAATGACAGCCGGCCTATGGCCGGCAATAAGGGCGTTGACGCAAAGGGTTCTTTTCTATACCCCCTTGAGGGGTGCGCAGAGGAAAAGCAAGAGAGGTCGCAGAGCAAATCAGGACTCGGCAAAAAAGCGGAAATTTGTCGTGGCTGATGAGTGACGTGTAGTAGCTCAGACTTGATCTGACAGACAGTGTCTGACCAAGTCGGCTCTAAATTTGTATATAAATGGCTGAAACCGGGCAACTGCAGTCATTGAAGCCGTGACTTCATAACCACGCCGATCGACCGCTCCTAGCCACTTACCGGTCATTCGACATACTGCATTGCCTGGCCTGAATGGGCGGCGCCGCGGTTGCGGTTGCCGGCCGGTGAACTAGGGGCGTTGATCGTCTGCTTTCGGGCAGAGCGAAGGTCAGCTAAGTGTCGTTTCCAGCTCTTCGTATGTATACCGTCTACGGGCGAATCCGTCAGACACTGTGTGTCCGATGAATTCTCAACCACTAATGATCAGGTGCTGACACGAGGAAAGTGGTCGATTGTGACTGGCCCGCGGTGTTAACTTTACCTCATTCGCCATCTTGCGTTTCTTGAATCTCCTTTGCGCCCGTCTTTCTTCTTTGCGCACCCCTCAAGGGGGTTTTAAAAGGAACACTTTGCGTCGAACGCTTTTGATTTTCCTTTCAGGGACTGCGATGACAGAAAACAAAAACCCCGCTGCGCGTTGCCGCGGAGCGGGGTTGGTGCGCATGCGCCTGGTTACTTGATTCCCAGAATCGCCATTGCCTTGGCCAGGGTGTCTACCGACTCCTGGTGCTTGCCGGCGTTGTGCAAAGTCTCGCCTTCGGCCCGCAGTTTCTTCACCTGGGCGAGCTTGTCGGCGGAGATGCTCGGTTTCTTCGCCAATGCTTCGTCGATTTTCTTCATGTCCATCGGGCAGTGCATCGCGAAAGCGCTGCCCGCCATTGCGAACATTGCGGCAGCAATCAGAGTGTGCAGTTTCATCATCGTCTCCTCGTGTCGTGTTTTGGCCGTTCCTGGCCGCACCCGTTTGACGGCGGTCAATTGCCTTCGTTCCGGGACGCCTGCAAATTTTATACCTTTGCGAGAAGGATAAAATAGCGTTCTTCATTACCAGCGCATTATAGACCGTTGTCTCCATCTGACGACTTTAAGCCGCCGCCCTTTACCCGAGAATGGCTGGCGGAACGTCTTCGCCGGCAGGGCATCCTCCCGGAGGACGCCAATTTTCCCCGCTACTCCCATCCCCCTGGGCGGAAGCCCGTTCCGGCTGCAGTGCTGGTGCCGGTGGTGAACCAGCCGGCCGGGCCGACGCTGCTTTTCACCCAGCGCACCGCCCATCTGCACGACCATGCCGGGCAGATCAGCTTTCCCGGAGGGCGCGTTGATGAAGGCGATCCCGACCGGATCGCCACTGCATTGCGCGAAGCCGAAGAGGAGACCGGACTGAGCCGGCAGTGCGTCGAGATCATCGGGCGCCTGCCCGACTACGATATCCTGACCGGATTCCGGGTGACGCCGATCGTCGGATGGGTGGAGCCTCCATTCAAGCTGAGGCTCGATCCATTCGAGGTGGCCGAAGTTTTCGAAGTGCCGCTGGAATTCTTTCTCGACCCGGTGAACCATCGACGCCACGACGACGTATTCAACGGCCGCAGTCGCCACTTCTATTCGATGGCTTACGGCGATCGCTATATCTGGGGCGCCACCGCCGGGATGCTGTACACGCTCTATCAGATTCTCACCGGCCGGTCCTGAGCGATGGGAAGGGACGTGAGGCGAGAGGCGAGAGGGGAGAGGCGAGAGGAGAAAAAGCGAGTGCTGCATGAAGAGCAGAGCCGAGGGCCGAGGTACGAGGGCCGAGTGAAGTGCAAAAAACAGATGACTGATTGCGACTCTACTTTGATTTCACGGACTCACACCAAAGCGTGGATTTTTCTCGGCGCTCGGCCCTCGTACCTCGGCCCTCGCTTATGATCGAACTCCTGACCCTGTTGATTTTCGTTGCCGGCGCATTGTTCTGGACCGACAGCATGCGTGCGCGCGAAGCGGCGCTCGACGCCGGCCGCCGCGCCTGCGCCGCGGAAGGCGTGCAGTTGCTCGATTGGACGGTGATGCTGAAACAGACTAGGCTCGGCCGCGACGACGAGGGCCGGGTGCGCGTGAAACGCGTGTACGAGTTCGAATTCAGCGATACCGGCGACAATCGCATCAAGGGCAGCATCACGCTGCTGGGCCGGGAACTGCTGGCGCTGAATCTTCCGGTCGCGCCACTCATTCCATCCAACGTCGTCCGGCTGCACTGACTTCACCTTCTCGGCATTTCATCCCGTGCCGGCGTGCACCGGCGGAGCTTCCCTAGCCCGGATAATTCATGAAGACGACCCGTGTGCGGATAATCGCTGGCGTGCCGTGTCTATGAGCAGGCTCTTGCGCGGTACAGTGTGTCGCGTCGGGCTACTCGGGTGCTGGCGGCCGATTTCCGGCCATTTGCGGCATGCCTGCCTGGCCGATAGAGTGATCTATCGGCTGCGGCAGTCGAGCCGCAACTGTCTCGGAACTCGACTCGCCATCATCCCGAGTCCCTCATGAATTATCCAGGCTAGGAACGCCTTGCCGACAACAGCTTGTGCAAGCTGATTTTTCGGACTTCTAATTTGCTGGTTTCGATGTGGGCTCGTAGTAACCCGGTGGCGCGATCGGCGTCGTGCCGCAGCACGCCGCGCAGAATCTGCGCATGCTCCAGGTAGGTGGCGGCGATGCGGCCGGTTTCGGTGAAATCGAGCCGGCGCAGCAAGTGGATGCGTTCGGTCACCTCCTGATGGCAGCGTGCCATCTCGCGATTGCCTGTCGCGGCAACCAGTGTGCAATGAAACGCTTCGTCCAGCGCGCACACCCGCTCCCCGTCGTCGAGCCTTGCATCCGGTGGTATCAGCCAGGCTGATTTCAGTTCCTCCAGGTTGGGGCGCTCGGCCTGATCGCAGAGCTGTTTCACCGCGGCGGTTTCGAGCGCGATGCGCAGGTCGTACAGATCGTCGAACTGCTTGAAGTCGAGTTCGCGAACGCTCCAGCCGCTGCGAAAGTGCACCTGCAGGTAGCCCTCGCGCTCAAGGCGGTAAAGCGCTTCGCGCGCCGGGGTGCGGCTGACGTTCAGCCGCCCGGCGATCTCGTTCTCGGTAAAACGATCCCCGGGCAGCAGGCGGAAATCGAAGATGTCTTGCTTGATGCCCAGATACACGGACTCGGCAAGCGACGGTTTGCGTTCCTGGTCGGTCGCCACTTTCTTGCGCTTCCCGGCGGCAGGCCTGGCGGTCGCCGTCCGGCCGCGATTTCCGTTCCGCTTCAACGCGCGGCCTTGCTGGCGAGATACGCGCGCCAGCCGCCGAGGTGCGAGATCTCCTCGGCGCCGTGCACCGCCCAACTCTCGCACAGGAAACCCTGAACCCACTCGCCGTCATTGAGTTCGACGCGGCCGATTCCCAGCGGTGACGGAATCACCGCTACGAACGAGCCATATTCGGCTACGGGCAGCCTCCACACCTCGACGTCGATCACGTTCCCGTTGTCGGCATCGCGAACCAGGCCGGGTTTTGGCGGCGTCGTGCCGGGCAACGCGAACAGCCGGTAACGCGCCGTGGTGCGCGCCTGTTTTTCCAAACGCGCCCCGCGCTCGGTCAATTGATGATTGAGCGGCAGTCCCGACAGGTGCGCCCCGACCACGGCCACGCGCACGCTATCGTCGCCGGTAGTGATCGGTGCGGGCGGAGGCAGCACTTCGTCCAGTGCGCCGAGCTTGAGCCCGGTGAGATGATGGAAGCGCTGCGCCAGATCCGCGAGCATGAGATCGGTTCCAGCCGGCGCGATCAGAGTGATGCCGAAAGGCAGCGCGTCTGGCCGCATCGAGCCTGGAACCGCACAGGCGGCGAGGTCCATGAGGTTCACGAAATTGGTGTAGTGCCCGAGCCTGCGGTTGTTGAGAATCGGTTCCGAAAGTACTTCCTTGATGGTGTAGATGGTCGGTGCGGTCGGTACCACCAGCACGTCGGCGCGGTCCCAGAGTCGTGCCGCGCGCTTTTTCAGCGCCTCCAGCTTGGTCAGCCCGGAGAAAAGGTCCGCGGCCGAGAATTTGGATGCCCCCCCGATGATTTTGCGCACCACCGAGTGCACCTGGTCGGGGTGGCTTTCGAAGAACGGCCGGATTGCCGCCAGCCGCTCCGCCACCCAGGGCCCTTCGTAGAGCAGCGCAGCGGTTTCCAGAAACACCGAGAAATCGACGCCGATCGGCCTGCCGCCGAGGCCTTCGAGCTTGTCGACGGCGTCGTTGAATGCGTGCCTGGCGTGGTCGTCGCCGTGGAACTCGAGCGGTTCGGGCAGCGCGAAAGTAAAGCGCTCGGGCAGTGGCGGGACGGAAAGATTCAGGACGCGCGACCAGGGGTCGTCCGCATCCGGGCCGCG
>JBOIFZ010000219.1:0-4459 GCA_050741735.1 Burkholderiales bacterium | reverse complement strand
AAGGCGCTGCCGCTGCGGTAAGGCGCAAGCGACACCGGATAGTCGAAACCGCCATCGCTGAATACGCGGCCGACCTGCGCCGACAGCGACTCCCGCCGCGATGCATCGAGCGCAGCAAGGTTCTGTTCATCCAGTTCAACCACCACACCCTTTGCCCGGACCCGGCAACGCACCGTGCGCGGCGTCAGTGCCTGCGACACCAGCCGCTCGGCTGCGTGCACCAGCCTGAGCATGCCGGGGTCGATCGCGATTCCGGTTTCTATCCGGCTGGACAGGCAGGGTGCCGCCGGCAGTTCGGCGACCTCCGCCAGATCGAGATGCCGCGCAATCGCACGCACCGTATTCTTGTCGATACCGGCTTCTACGAAAGGATGGCGCACGCCGTAGTTCTTCGCGGCCGCGAGGCCGGGCCGGTATTCGCCAAGATCGTCCAGATTGGTGCCGGAGACGATCTGCGCCGTGGTCCGCGGCGCAACCGCGCCATACAAGTTGGTCTTGCAGTAAAAGCAGCGGTTGACCGGATTGCTGCGGTAATCCGGGTCGTCGAATTCCCCCGCGTCGATCACCGTCAGGGCCCAGCCCTCGCTATCCGCCAGCGCCTGCACCCGCGCCGTGGCTTCCTGCGGAACGGCAGGCGACACCGCGTGAAACATCTGCACCTCCTCGCCGAGAGTCCGGTGCGCGAACGCCGCCAGCGTGAGGCTGTCCACCCCCCCGCTCACCGCGACGGCAACTGGACCGATCCCGCGCAGCACGCGCTCCAGTTCAGCGAGCTTGTGTCCGACCTCGTTCACTTGCGTTTCTTTCTCAACACGACCTGTTCCGCCGCCCGCCTAAACTGTTCGCGCTCGGCGCGGCCGCCGATCACGTTGAGCAGGTCATCGGCCTCCACCTTGGCGGTCTTCTTCTTCGGCCGTTCGGTGACTTTCACGCGCACCTGCCTTCCGCCGGCCTCCACCGTTCTGCCGGCACGCGATAGTTTGCGGCGCTTCAGGATCTGGTAGCGCAAGCCGATGGTCGTTGTTTCGTTGAAGCAGGCGTCGAATACGTTTTCCAGGTCCGCCGGATCGGCGAGCACCTGGACGTGCATGGTCATTCTTCCTTTCTTGCCGAAAGCCGGCGTCTGAAGCACGTCGAGCACCGACGGCTGCGCGCGCAGCTTGTCGATGGCGATCGCCAGATCCTCCGGAGTCTGGTCGTCGACTTCGAACAGAATCTGCGCGACTTCGTCGCCGCCCGACCCGGCGCGTGCCTGTTCGAACGCCAGGACGCGCAGCACGTTGCTGAGACCCGGCAAGGTGCGGTTGCCGAAACCGATGCCGGTGCGCAGCAACTTGCGCGACTTGCGATCGCCGACCTGCGTACAACCCAGATGCCTGAGGATCGCAGCCCCGGTCGGCGTGACGCGCTCGCCCTCGAGGCCGTCGTCGACAAATTCGAAACCTTCGAGCAACAGCACGGTTGCGGGGGTAGGAACCGGCAGCGAACCATGCGCGGTCCTGACCCGGCCGCGCCCGAGCGGCAGCGCGCTCACCGACCAGGTGGCAGGCGCAAGCGCGTCGATGATGAAGGCGGCCCCGACGATATCGGCGATCGAGTCCCATTCGCCGACTTCGTGGAAGCTCACCGTATCAACGGTCTTTCCGTGCACCCTGGCTTCAGCCTCCGCGAGCTCCGTGAATATGCCGGCTGCGTGCTCCTTTACCGCGGGCGCGAGCCCGGACGCCTGAAGGTGCGCGCGGATTTCGGTGAACGGCGAGTGCGGATGATGATGCGCGCCGAGCAGCGCACCAACCTCGCGCGGCTCCGTGACGCGAAAACGCAGTCCTGTCAGCGCGTGATCGCAATGCTCGACCACGCCGATGTGCACATCGGCAGGCAGGCCCGCGGCACGGATCGCCGCGATCATGCCGTCGCGCAGATTCGGAAACGCATCGAGCATGGCGGCGATGAACATGTCGCCCGCCACGCCCCCTACCGCATCGAGATGGATTTGCATGTCCGGACTGCCTCCGGAACAGCCTCAGGCCGTCGCGTGCTCCCTGTGCTTGGCGAGCATCGGATACAGCACGCCCTTGGCATCGAACTTCATCGCTTCGGGCTGGCCGACGATCTCGAACATCGACGGGTTGGCCTTGACGACCGGCAGCAGCGGCTCGGAGACGTGGATGTCCATGATCTCGAGCGTGTTGGGGATGCGCACGATGCGCGTGTCCTGCGGCTTCATGCGCACCACCGTCTTGACGGCGAGGCGGATGGCTTCCTCGTCGGTGTTCATGATCATCGGGATGGCGGCGCCGTCGAGGTACGTCGAAGCGATGATGTTGGCGTAGGTCTTGGCGATATCCATCTCTTCGTACAAGCGCATCGTGATCACGTCGGCGGCACCGAGACCGGTGGCGTTGCCATAGGTTTCCGGGGTAAGTCCGAGCACCGCGATCTTCTTCACCAGCGGCTTCATGTTCCACTCGATGAAACGGCAGTTGCGCCCGGTGATGTTGGGGTCCATCCCCGAACCGGAAATATTCTTGCCGATGCGTTCCACCACCAGCACGTCGATCTCGTCGAATTGCAGGCGCGGCATCAGTTCCTTGGCCTTTGCCAGCAGCACCGGCTCGCGATCCCACACCTTTTCCGACGGCACGATTTCGATTACGGCGGTTTCGTCGGCGGCGTTCTCCACCATCGCCACGCCGAACAGGAAATTCTTTTTCGCCATGATCAGCCTGGCGGTCTTCGGCAGCAGTTCGCCGAACATGTCCATGCCGTAAGTGTGCAACGTGGTGGCGCCGATGATCTTGCCCATGCCGATGGCCAGCATCTTGACGATGCCGGACTCGATCGGGGCGCGGAAGTTGGTGTGCGGCTTGATGCGCGGAATGATCACCACCGCATCGGCCTCGGCGGCGAACTTGTCCATGTACACCGGCATGCCGTCTTCGAGTTTGCCCAGTTCGACCACTTCCATGGTGGCGCGAATCGGGCAGCCGACGTAGCTTTCAGTGATGCCGTAGCCTTCCAGCACCTCGCGCTGGCCTTCTGCGGTGGCGCCGCCGTGGCTGCCCATTGCCGGGAAGATGAAGGGCTTCGCACCCGCCGCCTTGAGCTCGGCGACGACCGCTTTCGCGCACTCGGCGATGTTGTTGATGCCGCGCGAACCGCAGCCGACCGCGATGCTCATGCCGGGCTTCACCTTGCCGCGGACTTCGGGGCGCTTGAACTGCTCGACGACCGCCCTGGTGACGCTGTCGAGTTTCCTGGTTTGGAACTTCTGGCGCACATGCACCATCCGCGGCAGCGCGATATCGAGCCCGCCGGCAATGTTGACTTCAATTCGATCTCCGATCATGACTGACGACCCTCCATCGGTTGGTGTTGTTGCGCCGCAAACGCGAACGAGCGCGGCGGGCAGTAAAACGGCATTTTACTCCAGCCATCCACGATAGAGGTCCAGATACTGTTGCGCTCGGGCCTCCCAGCTGAAATCGCGGCTCATGCCGTTCTTCTGCAATTGCCGCCAGATTCTTTTGTCGTGGTAGGCCGTCACCGCGCGCTGGCAGGCTTCCAGCAGCGTGTCGCGATCCAGCGGTGCGAACATGAAGCCGGTCGCGGTGCGCTTCTTCAGCGTCTCCGGCGTGCAATCCACCACCGAATCGCGCAGGCCCCCGGTCGCGTGCACCACCGGCGGCGTGCCGTAACGCTGGCTGTACATCTGGTTCAGGCCGCAGGGCTCGAAGCGCGAGGGCATCACGAAGCTGTCCGCGCCGGCCTCGATCTGGTGCGACAGACCCTCGTCGAAGCCGATCTGCACCGCAATCCTGCCCGGGTGCGACTGGGCCAATTCCTGGAAACGCCTTTGCAACTGAGGGTCTCCGGAGCCCAGCACCACCAATTGTGCCGGCAGCTTCACCAGCTTGACGGCGATGTCGGCGAGCACGTCGTGGCCTTTCTGTTGGGTAAGCCGGCTCACCGCGCTGAACAACGGAATTTCCGGTTCGTCGCGCAGACCCATGCGCAGTTGCAGAGCGCGCTTGTTGTCCTGTTTGGCGGCGAGCCTGGAGGCGTTGTAGTAACGCTCGATGTAGGGGTCGGACTCCGGGTCCCAGGCATCGGTGTCAATGCCGTTGAGAATTCCGGTCGGCACATCCTTTCTGTGGGAGAGCAGCCCCTGCAGTCCCATCCCCAGCGGTTCGTGCTGGATTTCTTCCGCGTAGCTCGGACTGACCGTGGTAACGCGATCGGCGAATTGCAGTCCGCCTTTGAGAAACGATGTCTTGCCGTAGTACTCGACACCGTTTACGGAGAACGCCTGCGGCAGTCCAAGCCGCGCGGTCGTTTCCGCGGGGAAAATCCCCTGGAACGCCAGATTGTGGATGGTGATCACTGTTTTCGCTCGCGCACCCGGTACGTAGTGCAGGTATACCGGGGTCAGGGCAGTCTGCCAGTCGTTGCAGTGAAC
>JBOIFZ010000218.1:0-7509 GCA_050741735.1 Burkholderiales bacterium | reverse complement strand
GTTTGCCTTTGGCCAGCAGCGCGCCCAGGCGCTCGAGGAACTTGCCGCGGAACACCGCCGAGAGCGCATGCGCGGGAAACAGGAACCCACGCCTGGAGGAAATCCACTGCCCATCTTGTGCCAGCGCCCCGCCGGCCACCAGGCAGTGCAGGTGGATGTGCTGCAGCAGTACCTGGTTCCAGGTGTGCAGCAGTAGGCTGGCGGCGATCTCACCGCCGAGCCAGCGGGGGTTGCGGCCGAACTCGAGCAAGGTCTTGGACACCGCGGCGAACAGCAGCCCGTAGATCGCGCGCGGGTTGCCCTGGGCGAGCGCGTTGAGCTCGTGCGGGAGCGTGAACACCAAGTGGAAATACGCCACCGGCAGAAGCTCCGCGCGCTGGCGCTCAAGCCAGCGCTCTTTGGTGAGCGTCTGGCACTTGGGACAGTGGCGGTTGCGGCAGGAGTGGTAGCGGTAGTGCGTCTGCCCGCAGTGGTCACACTGGGCAAGTTGGCCACCCAGCGCGGCGGTGCGGCAACGCGCGATCGCGCGCAGCGCCTTGAGTTGCGCTCCGCTTAGGCGCTCTGCGCCACGCAACGCCGCACCGTGGGCTCGCACGATGTGCGCCAATTCGAGCTTGCCGCTTGCCGCATCCGCCGGGTGCGGATGCGCCTGCATGGGCGGCTAGGGACTGAGGCGTTGTGCCGGATCGAGCAAGTCCAGCGGCGAGGCCGTGGCCGTCAAGCGCTTTTGCGTCAAATGAAAGTAGCGAAGTGTGGAGCTGATGTGCCCGTGCCCCATGAGCCGCTGGATGGTGTGCACATCCACCCCGGCTTCCAGCAAATGCGTGGCAAAGGCATGGCGCAAGCCGTGGATGCCGCAGTCCTTGGTGATACCGGCGCGGGCTTTCGCGGCGTAGAAGATCTTCTGCGCCGTGGTGGTGCTAATCGGCTGCTCGGGCAATCGCGTGGCGGGAAACAGCCAGAGCCTTGGCCGGTAAGCCGCCCAATATCGGCGCAGCTCCGTGAGCAGCCGTGGGCTAAGCAGCGTGTAGCGGTCCTTGGCGCCTTTGCCCTGATTCACCCGAATGCTCATGCGCGCGCCGTCAATGTCGCCAAGCTTCAAGGCACACAACTCGGACACGCGCAGTCCTGCCCCATAGGTCGTCATCGAGAGCGCCCGATGCTTCGGGTGGGTGGCCGCCTCGATGAGCCGCGCCACCTCTTCGCGCGCGAGGATCTGGGGGAGCTTCTGCGGGGCCCGTGCGCGCGGGATCTCGAACTGCGCTTGCGCGCGCTTGAGCGTGGTGTGATAGAAGAACTTCAGCGCGTTGACCGCGATGTTGCAACTGCTCCAGGCAAGCTTGCGCTCCTGAATCAGGTGCAGCAGGTAGCGTTGCACCTCTTCTTCGCTGACCCGATCGGGACTGCGGTGGTAGAACTTCGCCATCGCCGCCACCGCGGCAATATAGGACTCACGTGTGCGCGCCGCTCTGCCACGCAACACCATGTCCGCATCCATCCGTTCGCGCAATGCACCCATCTGTGCCTCCGTCATGTGATCGCGGGACCATCCCCGCGTCATGACGCTGACACAGCGCGCGCGACGCTGCAGCCTTGGACCTTCTGCAGCGCTTCACTACCAGTAACGTTGCAAAGCTCCACCGGACGGTGAAGCACCAACCACCACCGCGAAGCGGTTTAGTTCAACTAGAAGTAGGCACCTTCAAGGTGCTTGCAAAGACACCTGGAAGGTGTATAAATATACAGTAGTTTGCACAAGGTTATGATCCTGCTCATTTTGCGATTACCGGAGGCTGCGCCATGTGCCCCGATCCCGAGCCGGTCCCCGTTCCGCCCAGTGAACCGAAGCTCCTGGACCTGATCCGGGCCCGGCTGCGCGTCAAGCACTATAGTATCCGCACCGAGCAGTCTTATGTCGATTGGGTACGGCGGTTTGTGCTGTTCCACGACAAGCGCCATCCCCGCGACCTCGGACCGACCGAGGTTGAGGCGTTTCTAACGGATCTCGCAGTTCGCGGACGGGTTTCAGCCTCCACCCAGAACCAGGCCAAATCGGCAATTCTCTTTCTTTACAAGGAAGTAATCGACAAGGAATTACCCTGGCTGAATGGTGTGGTCGCAGCCCGCGTCTCGCAGCGCCTACCAGTTGTCCTTTCGGTGGAGGAAGTCAATTTGGCGTTGAGCCGCTTGCGAGGCACATCGGCCCTGATTGCCAGGCTACTGTACGGGTCGGGGTTAAGGATTCTGGAATGCCTGAGGCTGCGCGTGAAGGACATCGACTTCGCCCGTCGAGAGATCTTGGTGCGCGATGGGAAGGGCGCAAAGGACCGGGTGACCATGTTGCCGGAAAGCCTGATCGAGCCGCTGCAGCGGCATCTCGAACGGGTGCGTGAGTTGCACGGCGAAGATCTCTCCGCCGGCTTCGGGGCGGTGTACCTGCCCTACGCGCTGGATCGCAAGTACCCGAACGTCGGCAGGCAGTGGATGTGGCAGTACGTCTTTCCCTCTGCCCGATTGTCCAAAGATCCGCGCTCGGGAGTCGTCAGGCGCCATCATGCCGACGAAAAGCCGATTCAGCGCGCGCTGCAATCCGCGCTGCGCGCGGCCGGCATCCATAAACCGGCGACACCGCACACCTTGCGTCATTCCTTCGCCACCCATCTCCTGCAATCCGGATATGACATCAGGACCGTGCAAGAACTACTTGGCCATTCGGATGTTTCGACAACGATGATCTACACGCACGTGCTGAATCGCGGCGGGCGCGGCGTGGTGAGCCCGCTGGACGCGGGCCGCTGATTTTCAGAGGTAAGCGTCTTCGAACGGGCGGGAGCAAAACCTGTCATCCGCCATCAGAATTCGCGGCTCGCGTTAAACTGCGGGTCATCTTGAGCTCAGACCTGAAGAACTTCTTCGCCGATTCCGGCCCGCTGGCCAATACCATCTCCAGCTACCGCCTGCGCCCGCAACAACTTGAGATGGCGCAGGCGGTCGAGCAGGCGATCGAGAAGCGCAGCGTCCTGATCGCCGAGGCCGGTACGGGTACCGGCAAGACGTTCGCGTACCTGGCGCCGGCGCTCGCCAAGGGCGGCAAGGTGATTATCTCCACCGGCACCAAGACTCTGCAGGACCAGTTGTTCAGCCGCGACATCCCAATGGTGCGCAATGCGCTGCAGGCGCCGGTGACGGTGGCGCTGCTCAAGGGTCGGGCGAACTATGTTTGCCATTACCACCTGGAGCGCGCCAAGAACGACGGCCGCTTTCTGGACCGCGACGACGTGGTGTACCTGGCGCGTATCGAGTCCTATGCCAGGACCAGCAAGACCGGTGATCGCAGCGGACTGGCCGAAGTGCCGGAGGACGCGACCGTCTGGCCGCAGGTGACCTCGACCCGCGAGAACTGCCTCGGCGGCGATTGCCCGAACTACAAACAGTGCTTCGTCATGGAGGCGCGCAAGCAGGCGATGCAAGCGGACGTAGTAGTGGTGAACCATCATCTGTTTTTCGCCGACGTGGTGCTGCGCGACGAGGGCGTGGCGGAGCTGCTGCCTGCGTGCAACACCGTGATCTTCGACGAGGCGCACCAACTGCCCGAAACCGCCAGCCTGTTCTTCGGCGAAACCGTCTCCACCCATCAGCTCATCGAACTGGGGCGTGACACCCGGATGGAGGCCGCCGCTTCGGCAAAAGACAATCCGGCACTGCCGGATGCGGCTTTGCAACTGGAAAAGGCCGCGCGCGACTTGCGGCTGCAGGTGCGCGACGACATCGGCCGCCAGCCTTACGCGCAGGCCGCGGCAAACCGCGACTTTGCCGACGCATTGAACGTGGTGGTGACACGGCTCACCGAACTTGCAGGGGTACTGGAATCGCAGGCCGATCGTTCCGAGGGGCTGCACAACTGCTGGATGCGGGGGAGGGAGATGCTGGACCGCCTCGGCCGCTGGCAGGAGGAAGAGGACCGCGAACGGGTGCGCTGGGTCGAGGTGTTTGCGCATTCGGTGCACCTGAACGCGACGCCGCTCTCGATCGCGGACATCTTCCATCGCCAGATCAGCAGCCATCCGCGCGCGTGGATCTTTACTTCCGCGACGCTATCGGTGGGCGGCGACTTCTCTCACTACCAGCGCGAAATGGGCCTGGACGGAGCGGCCACCGCATTCTGGGAAAGCCCTTTCGACTACCAGACCCAGGCGCTGCTCTACGTTCCGGAGGACTTGCCCGAGCCGAATTCGGAGGGCTACACCCGGGCGGTGGTGGACGCGGCGCTGCCGGTGATCGAGGCCGCCGAAGGGCGGACCTTCTTCCTCTTCACCAGCCTCAGGGCGATGCGAGAGGCGCGCGAATTAATGGAGATCGGAATGAAGCGCATGGGCATGGAGTATCCGCTGCTGATGCAGGGAGAGGGCTCGCGCACCGAGCTGCTGGAGCGCTTCCGCAAGCTCGGCAATGCGGTGCTGCTGGGAAGCGCGTCGTTCTGGGAAGGCGTGGACGTCAAAGGCGAGGCGTTGTCGCTGGTGATCATCGACCGGTTGCCGTTCGCCCCTCCCGACGATCCGGTGCTCGCGGCGCGCATCGAGAAATTGAACAGCGAGGGCCGAAACGCCTTTATGGAATACCAGGTTCCGCAGGCGGTCATCACGTTGAAGCAGGGCTCGGGCAGATTGATCCGTGACGAGAACGATCGCGGCGTGCTGATGATCTGCGACCCGCGCTTGATCTCCAAGCACTACGGCAAGCGCATCTGGCGCAGCCTCCCGCCGTTGAAGCGCACCCGGGATCTCGGCGAGGTGCGCGACTTCTACAAGAGCATCGCCGCTAACGAAGCGGCCGCGGTTCGCTGATCGCGCAAATCAATCCAAGAAGAACATCGGCCAGATCAGGAGAAAGGCCGCCCACAGCACCACCACCCATACCAGCACGATTAGCGCGGCAGCGATCCAGTTGCGCGGTTTCGGCTGTCGCGATTCGACCCAGGACTGTGCCCTTGCGCGTGCGTCCGCCAATGCTTGCGCGGGCACCAGCTTCAGCACCAGGTAAATCCCGACCGGCAGCAGGATCAGCTCGTCCAGATAGCCCAGCACGGGAATGAAATCCGGGATCAGGTCTATGGGCGACAGCGCGTAGGCGACGATCAGCATTGTCAGCACTCTTGCATACCACGGCGTGCGCGGATCGCGGCAGGCGAACCAGAGCGCCATGACCTCGCGCTTGAGGGCGGCGGCCCAGTTTTTCAGCCGCTCCATCACGACTACGCGGCGATCTCGCCGTACAGGTCGTGGGCGTCGCTGCGAGTGACGCGCACGTGCACGAAATCGCCGGGATTGTTCCCTTTGGCTTTCTTGATGTGTACCACGCCGTCGATCTCGGGCGCATCGGCGCTGGAGCGGCCGACCGCGCCTCTTGCGCCGGACTCGTCGATCAGGACCGCAAGGGTCCTGCCGATTTTCTGCTGCAACCGGCGCGCGCTGATTTTCTCCTGGACCGCCATGAAGCGGGCGCGGCGCTCTTCCCTGACCTCTTGCGGGACTGGATCGGGCAGGGCATTGGCGGCGGCGCCGTCCACCGGCGAATAGGCGAAACAGCCGACGCGATCGAGTTGCGCCTCTTCGAGGAACTGCAGCAGTTCTTCGAATTCCGCTTCGGTTTCGCCCGGAAAACCGGCGATGAACGTGCTGCGGATGGTGATGTCGGGGCAGATTTCGCGCCACGCGCGGATGCGTTCGAGATTGTTCTCGGCGTTGGCCGGGCGCTTCATGAGCTTGAGGATGCGCGGGCTGGCGTGTTGAAACGGCACATCGAGATAGGGCAGTAGCTTGCCGTCCGCCATCAGCGGCACGATTTCGTCCACGTGCGCGTAGGGGTAAACGTAATGCAGTCGCACCCATACGCCGAGATCGCCGAGCGCGCGGGTCAGTTCGGTCATGCGCGTTTTCAGCGGGCGTCCGCCCCAGAACCCGGTTCGGTGGCGGACGTCCACGCCGTAGGCGCTGGTGTCCTGCGAGATCACCAGCAGTTCCTTCACCCCGGCTTTTACCAGGTTTTCGGCTTCCTGCATGACTTCGCCCACAGGGCGGCTCACCAGGTCACCGCGCATCGAGGGGATGATGCAGAAGGTGCAGCGATGGTTGCAGCCCTCGGCGATTTTCAGATACGCGAAGTGCTTCGGAGTGAGCTTGATGCCCTGCGGCGGCACGAGATCGACGAAAGGATCGTGTGGCTTGGGCAGGTGCGAATGCACCGCGCTCATTACTTCCTCGGTGGCGTGCGGGCCGGTGACTGCCAGCACTCGCGGGTGCGCGTCCTTGACCACGCTGCCCTTGGCACCCAGGCAGCCGGTGACGATGACTTTGCCGTTTTCCGCGAGCGCCTCGCCGATCGCGTCCAACGATTCCTCCACCGCGGCATCGATGAAGCCGCAGGTGTTGACGACGACGAGATCGGCATCCCGGTAGCTGCCGGAGATCAGATATCCCTCGGCACGAAGCTGGGTGAGGATGCGCTCGGAATCGACCAGCGCCTTCGGGCAGCCGAGGGAAACGAAACCGACCCTGGGCGATTCAGCGGCGGACTTGCGGGTCTTGACGGCGGTCATTCGGAGTCGGGTGGGATGAAAAACGGCGCGGGATCATCGACCCCACGCCGTTTTGGCGATGAATTCGGGCTTCAGCCGGTCTTCGTCTGCGGTTGCTTGAAGCTGTCGGGTTCGGAGGCGGGCGTTTCCGGCCTGCTGTCTGCCGCTTGCGCGCCGAAGTTGCCGAAGGGGAAGTTGCCGAAGATGGAACGCGCCTGTTTCTGGAGTTGCTGTTGCATGTCGAGGAAGGTGTTGGCGCTCTGCTCGAGGTAACTCGACATCAGTCCCTGGATCGTCGGGCCTTGCATCTTTACAAACTGGCTCCAGGCTTCGGCGTTGAGCATCGGGTTGTCCCCGAATTTGGGCATGCTCTGTTCCTGCAGGCGGCGCTGGATTTCGATGAAGGTCTGGATGTTTTTCTCGAGATAACTGCCCATCATTCCCTGCATCGCGTTGCCGTAGAAGCGAATGATCTGCGACAGCATGTCGGAAGAGAACATCGGCGCGCCCGCGCTTTCTTCCTCGAGAATGATCTGCAACAGAATGCTGCGGGTGAGATCTTCCTCGCTCTTGGCTTCCATGACCTTGAAGACGACCCGGTCGAGAACGAGTTGTTTGACGTCGGCGAGCGTGATGTAGCTGCTGGTGGCGGTGTCGTAAAGCCGACGATTCGGATATTTCTTTATCAGTCGGATCTCTTCAGTCATTTTTGTGCAGTCCGGAAAATTTCCCGAAGGCGTTCGGATTGACGACGGCGCCCGCGCTGCCGCGGCGCGCGAGAGCGGAATTATAACCTTTTGAAAATTAGGTTTTCCAATGTTTATGCAGTGCGGTAAAAAAAGTTGACAGGGCGCCGGACGGCCCTTAATATTCATCTGGTGCAACGCAGCAATAAGGATTCTATCGAATTGCGGATGTTACACTTTGCAGCTATT
>JBOIFZ010000217.1:0-2164 GCA_050741735.1 Burkholderiales bacterium | reverse complement strand
GAAAAACGCTAAAGATAACCACCAAGACACGAAGGCACCAAGAAGAACAAAAAAATGCCGGGGTACGGGTTCCTTGGTGTCTTGGTGCCTTGGTGGTGAGATTTAGGGTTGCTGTCTAAAGAAGATCCGGCGAGATCACCGCGCGCAGCACGACTTGCCGATGCTCGCCGCGCACGCGGTGGCTCAACCACCAGATCGCGCCTTTCTTGATGCTCCACGGCATCGGCTCGCCGGCGATCAGCAGCCCCGCCGCCATCCCGAGAGTGGGCTGATGGCCGACGACCACGACGGCACCCCTGTGCTCGGGCCAGCCGGCTGCGGCCAGCACCGCCGTCGGCGGCGCGCCGGGCGCGAGCCGGCGGTCGATTTCGAAATCGTCGGTAAGCGCCGCCGCGGTCTGTTGCGTGCGCTCGGCCGGGCTGACGATGATCCGGGTCTGCCTGGGCAGGCGCGAACTCAGCCATTGCGCGATTGCTTTTGCCTGCTTCACCCCCTTGGGGGTGAGCTTGCGCGCAAGATCGGGCTGGCCGTCCACGGCTTCGGCGTGGCGCCAAAGTATCAGATCCATGTGGGCGTTCTCACAGAATCCTCCGGGGCGTCAATCCCGCGCCCACCATGGCTGCGTTTTCATGAATTGCTTCCACGCTTCGGGAAGCTGGCTGCGGCAGCGTTCGGCCTCGGCGGCGCTCCAGCCGCGCACGTATCCCTCCGCCTGCCGGTATGCCGGCGACGATTCCTCCGCGCCCAGGGTGTCGAGCAGCCGCCACGCAACCGCATAGTCATTGAGCCTTCCCAGCAAATCCTGCAACTCCGAGAGTGCGCGAACGTAGTTTCGCGCCTTTTTCGGGGCCAGCGGAAGAAAAAACTCTGCGATGTAACGCAGTCGTTTGACCGCGATGCGCAACCGGTGCAGATCCTGGAACGCCAGCTTCTCGATGCGGCGGCCCCGCTTCACCACCAGCGAATGCTGGCGTGCCATGGCGGCAGCGGCGAACTGCGGAAGCGCGGCGGCGGCGCGCGCGCCGTTGCCGCGCCAGCTCCCGGCATTCAGCGTTGCCGATAGACGCAACAGCATGCCGGTGTACGCCGGCGCAGCGACCGCGGTGCGTGCTGCCTGGCCCGCATGGCGGCGTGCCGCCTGCGCGTGCTTTCTCAGATCGGCAATCCCGGGATGATCGCTCACGCTACGCGCCGAACGCGTCAGCATCTCGGTGACCAACACATCCCAATCCCGCGCAGCGCCCAGCGTTTGCCCGAGCGCCTTGAGTTGTTCCAGCAGTGCGGCAAAGGGCTCCCGCGGCACGGCAGCGCCGAATACGCGAAAAACCGAACGCAGACGCCGCAGCCCCACTCTGGCCTGGTGCAGATACTCGGGGTCGCGGCCCTGCAACAGTCCGTCTTCGTTCGCCTGCATATGCGCGAGACACTGCGAGACGAGTGCGACGAAAGCCTCCTCCACCGTCATCTGCGCCGTCAGTTCCGCCGGCGCGGCCTTGACCGGCGCCGGCTTCGAATTCGCGGCGAGCGCGTAGCCGCGTTCCGCCTTGCTGCGGTTGTCGAGGCGGACCGGCAGTGCGGCGGCGATTTCCAGGGCAAGTTCGAACAGGTTTCGCGGGGTTCCGGCCTTGAGTTCCAGCTCGATTTCGCAAATCGGCTCGCGCCGGTCGCCGGCCGCGATCACTCCCCGGTCGAGACTCACCTCGACAACCTTGCCGGCCGCAGGCCTGAGCAACGTCGAAGTACGGTTGAACTCGGTGGTAAACGCGACGGTGAGCGCTTCGCGCAGCCGTCTGTCGGCGACCAGATCGCCCAGACCGGCCTCGGCGATGGCCGGGAAGCTCGGCAGTTGCGCGGCCACTACGACTTCGTGCTCGGCGCGCTGATGCAGCCCGCCTGCGACCCGCCCTTCGCTCTTCACGGTCTGAATCCAGCGCCCGCCCTCACGCCGCAGGCGCAATGCCGCGCCGGCTGTCTTCAGAGCGCGCTCCGGGGTGTCGTAGTACGCCGAAAACAGCCGATGCGTGACCGGTTCGTCATGCGCATAGTGCGCGAGCACTCCCCAGAGCCGCAGCGCGTGCTCCTCGGGAACCGACAGCTTGATCTCGATTTCCCGGGACATGCCTGCGAATGCGTCCGTTGCCGCGAGCACGCCGCCGCCCGAGCG
>JBOIFZ010000216.1:0-2415 GCA_050741735.1 Burkholderiales bacterium | reverse complement strand
CTTTTAATTTCGCCGGCGGACGCCACGCCGACCACTCCAATGCACAGTGCTGAAACCAGTGCGATTGCCAGCTTTCTCATGGTGCTTGTCTCCATCTTGGGGGTTGAAAACGAATTTCCATCTGATGTGCTTCGCCGTCGGCCGATCCGGGTTCCGCCTTGGCGACGGCATGATAATGTCTTCCGGGCCGCTTTGCATTCTTCTTTCTCGGGGCGCACGGGTCCGGGGTTCATTCCGTATCTTCCAGACCGATGACAAGGCGCTTCACCTCGGGGTCCTCGGATGCCGCTTCGGCGGCATGGAATACGACCTGGAGAAGAACATCGGCGGCGTAAAGGCCAGTTTCGACGGTAGCGCCCCCGTGTAAGGGGTCGGCGCCCGGTTCAGCGTGTTCGGCATCGGCGTGCGCGCCGGGAATGAAAAAATCGACATCGACAAACTGGACAATGCCGAGGTGATTTCCGTCAGCGCGTTCTTTCAGTTCTGACCGGACGCTGCCGGCAGTAAACGGCCGGCAGCGGATCACAGGAAACGGTTCGGTCGCAGGAACATCCCGAGGAGCAGCGCTCCTTCCGGCGCGGTCGCCACGTGGGTACTGCCCTTCGGCCGCCAGACATACTCCCCGACCGCGACCTCGCCTTCCTCGTCCACCAGGCGTCCTTCGATCACGTAGGTCTGCTCCACGTCGACGTGTTGGTGCAATGGCAGCACCGCGCCCGGGGCCATGCGCGTGAGCGTGGTCATGAGGCCGCTGTCCTGGTCCTCCAGGAGCACCTTGATCTCGACTCCGGGAAAGGCCGTCTGCCGCCACGGCAGCGATTCCGTCTTGACGTAGCGTGACGAGAGCGGCTTCAGTTTGCTTTCATCTTTCCAGTCGGGCGTGCGTGCGCTCACGATCATCCTCCGTTTAGGTTAAACCTGGGTCAGCAGCGTCTTCCCGGCAAACCAGGCCGCAAGGTTATCGACCTCCAGTCGATCCATGGTGACGCGAAACAGCGGGCAGATCAGCAGGAGATCGGTTTTCATGGATGGCGCAATTCCTTCGTTGGTAGCGGCCTTCGATGTAATCCCGGCATTCGGTACCTGGATTCACTCACGGCACGTCGTCGCCGCGACTTGCAGCGGCAGGCGCGCGCCTTCGGTTTAACCGAAGAAATGAAATATACCCGTCTATAATCCTCGAAGGGATATGAGCGTTCCGCCGCCTCCCCTCTACCGGGCGGTCCTACCATTATTCTGCCATCCTGAGATCGCGTCGTTACCCATCCGAACAGGAGTTACGATCATCATGAGTACTCTTCGATTCCCGCTTTTTGCAACAGTGTTGCTTGCCGTGCTGTGCGGCTGCGCCACCACCGAACTGACCCACACTTGGAAGGACCCGCAGTACCGCGGCGGGCCGGTGAAAAAAATCATGGTGGCGGGCATCTCGAACCAGGCGAGCGTACGCCGCACCTTCGAGGATACGTTTGCGGAAATCCTCAGGACCAACGGCGTCGAGGCGGTACCGAGCCACACCGTAGTTCCGGAAGACGGCCAGATGGCGGAAGACAAACTGCGCGCCGCGGTCGAGCAGTCCGGCGCGGACGGCGTTCTGATCACGCGCATGGTGGAGAGGCAAACCGAGACCACGATCCCACGGGCAACGCCGATGCCGCCGTCGATCGGCGCGCGACACAGCTATTACGGCTACTACAGCGGCGCCTGGATCGGGTACTACGAACCGGCCACCGTGCAGACGTTCGACTACATCGTTGCCGAAACCACGCTGTTCGTGGCCGCCAATCCGCAGCCGGTATGGTCCGGCACGACCCGAACCATGGAGTCGAAGGACATCCGTGCCGCCACGGAAGGCTTCGCCAAACCGGTGATCGCGGCGTTGAAGAAAGAGGGCCTGATCTGAGTTCGGCCACCGGGCAGGACTGCCGGCGAATCGAACAGCCCGAACGCGGGCGGGCACGCGCAGCTTGTAGGTGTTGACAGTAGGCCTTGTCCGCCTTCTTCGCGTCGGTCATGATGCGAAGGGCGTGCGCGGTGACTTTCTCGTCGATCGTCCGGTATGTTGCCTGAGATCAAGATACAACCTGCCCTGCCGCGAGCCGAGTCAGAACGGCAGGGAAGTAAACAGTCGATAGGCGGTAAGGCCTTCGCCGCCGCTTACCGCGATGCCAATGCGGTCCACCTCGATGCCGGCAATGGAAAACGGCCGGCGCGTGAGCACGCTGATGGCCAACTCGTACGTTTCTCCGATCGAATTGTCTGCATCGTCGAACTCGGGATAACGCAAACGGCGGAAGTAGTGGTAGTAGGCCGGGGTCATGCCGAACACGAGGGGACGTCCCAGCAATTCGGCCTGGGTCGGCACGACAATGTCCAGGCCGATCGCAAAATAGCTGATGGGCTGACTCGAACCGT
>JBOIFZ010000215.1:0-3633 GCA_050741735.1 Burkholderiales bacterium | reverse complement strand
TCATCTGATCGTCAACGTCGACGAAAACCCACGCGAACGGGTCGAAGCGGCGGCACCGATCGTGCCGAACGTGATCGTGACCCACCCGATGGGGCCGCTCGACAACCCGCCGCTGTATCGACTGTTCGGCGGAATCTTCGGCGCTGAAGCGGAAGCGGAACGTCTTGCGCGGGAATTCGAGGCGGCGTATCGCCGTGCGGTCGAGGCGACTTCGAAGCTGCCGCGCGAGCGTGTGCTTTATCTGATCTGGAAGGACCCATGGATGACGATCTCGCGCGACACATACATCGCGCGGACGCTCGAGTTGGTGGGATGGGATGAGATCGATGTGGGAAGCCCAGACCGCTATCCGACCCTCTATCTCGAATCGGTTCATGGACGCGTGGATCGTGTCCTGCTGTCTTCCGAGCCTTACGCGTTCAGGCAGCGCGACGTGGAGGCCGTGAGAGAGGCGATGAATGTGAGTTCACCTGTCCCCGGTCACGCCGTCCCCACAGTCACGGTTTCACTAATCGATGCGGAGATGACGTCCTGGTACGGCAGTCGGGCGATCGAGGGGATGCGCTATCTCGCTTTACTGCGCACCGCTCCAATACCTTGACCCACCGAGGGCACGGAGTTCATAGAGAAAAACCGACTCATCGCACCGCTGCGGCGACACCGTCTGGGCGTCATTGAACCCGGCTTGCCTCATGCTGTCCCGGTGCTACGATGCCGGCGAGGAGATTGCCATGCTCGTCAATTGCGTCGCATACCAGGAAGGGCGGAAGCTCGCCGACATTCAGCCGCGGGACATTCACGAATACGTCCGCCAGCCGGAGTGTTTTATCTGGGTCGCGCTGTATGAGCCGACCCCGGAAGAACTGGAAACGATGCAGCGGGAGTTCGGACTGCACGTACTTGCGGTCGAGGACGCGCAGCACGGCCATCAGCGGCCCAAGATCGAGGAATACGGGGACTCGCTATTCGTCGTGCTTCATATCGTGGAGCTTGCGGGAAAGGAGCTGAGCGTTGGCGAGGTTGACGTGTTCGTCGGCCCCAACTACGTGCTGTCGGTTCGCAACCACACCGAGCGGGGATTTGCCGACGTGCGCGCGCGCAGCGAACTTGAGCCGGACTTGCTGCGCCAAGGCTCGGCATATGTGCTCTACGCGATCATGGACGCAGTGGTTGACCGCTACTTCCCGGTGCTCGACGCTCTCGAGGCCGAACTCGAGGAAGTCGAGAAGCATATTTTCTCCCGGCAGAACAACCGTGCGATCATCGAATCACTTTACGTCCTCAAGCAGGAGCTGATGACGCTCAAGCACGCCACCGGTCCGCTTCTGGAGGCAAGCAGCAAACTTTACGGCGGCCGGGTGCCGCAGCTTTGCGCGGGGCTACAGGAGTATTTCCGCGATGTTTACGACCACCTTGTCCGGGTGAACCAGTCGATAGACAGCCTGAGGGAAATGGTCACGACAGCGATATCGGTGAACCTGTCGCTTCTGACCATCCAGGAAAACGAGGTCACCAAGCGTTTGGCTGGGTATGCCGCGCTGGTCGCGGTGCCGACCATGATCGCGGGCATTTACGGGATGAACTTCGACAACATGCCGGAACTGACCTGGCGCCTGGGCTACCCGTTGAGTGTGGCGGTGATGGTGGCGATAGACGGCTATCTGTTCTACCGGTTTCGAAAGGCAAAGTGGCTGTAATGCTCCCCTGGCTACGCGCGAGACGGCGAATCGCCCTCGAAACGAACATCGGAAAGACAACAAGTCGTCCCTTGATGGCATGGCCCGTAGTTTCACGTCAGGACCACCACGAAGTTTTCCTTGAAACACGGGGGCTGAGTACTAGACTTCAATGAAGGTCAACGGCATACGGCTTTCCCGCAATCCGTCATCGTTGACGAAACAGGGGCCCGGAACAACCAACGACTGTGCGCCATCGGTCAACCCTGCCTGCCAAACGGGCACCGGATGGCATCCACGAAGGGGGTGCTCGTATGGTTACGTTTGTTTTCGCGCGCCGTGCGCGGCAGCGGGTCTTGTTGCTGGTGATCGCCGCAACACTGTTCCTGTTGCCGACGAGCGCCGCCGCCCAGAAGCTTGTCGTGGTGAACGGCGAAAAGTTGGCAGCCGAGACCGTTGCTGCGCTGGAGCGCACCTATGGTGTGCCGATCGCCGCGGGACGCTATTGGTACGATCCGGTGTCAGGCTTGTGGGGGGTCGAGCGCGGCCCGGCGGTCAGCCAGATACAGCCGGGGCTCAAGCTCGGCGGAACCCTGCGCTCGAATGCGTCCGGCGGCGGCACCGGTGTCTTCTTCAACGGGCGCGAGCTGCATCCTGCGGAAGTGTCTTACCTCATGCACCTTGCCGGCAGCGTCGTGCCGGGACGGTATTGGGTGAACGCTTTGGGAGTGGGCGGGATCGAGGGTGGCCCGCCGTTTTTCGACTTGCGTGCGCTGGCGGCTTCGCGCGGCGGCCGTCACTGGATCCACAGCGGGCCCGGCGGACATATGGGCAGCGACGGCAACTGCACCTACTTCATGGATCCAAAGACCGGCAGCAGCGTCATGGCTGGCGACTGCTGAACCACAGGCTCGGCGTGCGCTTACAACACGATGTCAGGGTTGATCAGAAAAATGACCGAAAGCACGACAGTTGCCACGAAATTACTCAACATCTGACGCATCGATTTCGTTTCCCTAATTTCACAAGTCTTGCATTCTTGCGTATTCGTGTCGAATGCGTTTCAGCTCATTTTCTTTGACTTGGCCGCTTTGGCCGGTTTCGCCGGCTTTATTTCTGGCTCTGCATCGAGCCTGAAGCTCGCGTAAGTGCCCGGCGCGTCCTCGATGACTTTTAGCCCGCCTGCCCCGGGAACGCGGGCGGGAACCTTGTCGCCGCCGAATCCGGCCAGCCAGTTGCCCCAGTCGGTCCACCACGAACCTTCGTGCTTTTCCGCGGTGGAGAGCCATTCGTCGGCGCTGTCGCGCAGCTTCTCGTTGGTCCAGTACCAGTACTTGTTCGCCACCGGCGGGTTGACGATGCCGGCGAGGTGGCCCGAGCCGCCAAGCACGAAGCGGACAGGACCGTTGAGTAACCGGGCGCCGAGATAAGTGCTCTTCCACGGTGCGATGTGGTCCTCGACCGTGGAGATGAAATACGTGGGAATGTCGACCTTGGACAGGTCGATCGGCACGCCGGCGAGCGTGATTCCGCCGCGTTCGCGCAACTTGTTCCTGATGTACATGTTGCGCAGGTAGAAGGTGTGCATCTTCGCCGGCATGCGGGTGGCGTCCGAGTTCCAGTACAGCAGGTCGAACGGGAACGGGTCCTTGCCGAGCAGATAGTTGTTCACCACGAACGACCAGATCAGGTCGTTGGCGCGCAACATGTTGAAGGTGCCGGCCATCTCCGCGCCTTCGAGATAACCGCGGCTCTCCATCTTCTTTTCCAGGTTGGCGAGCACGCCTTCGTCCACGAACACCCCGAGTTCGCCGGGTTCGGAGAAGTCCAGGAGCGCGGTGAAGAAGGTCACGCTTTTCACCCGGGACTGCCCCTGTGCCGCCATCCAGGCGAGCGCCGATGCGGTGAGCGTGCCGCCCAGGCAGTAGCCGATCATGTTGACTTCACGCTCGCCGGT